>NZ_JAZLLZ010000060.1:0-4437 GCF_045598405.1 Sodaliphilus sp. | reverse complement strand
GGGGAACTCGCGGAAATATTATTAATTTCTGAAAAATTTCCCAAGGAGCAAAAAATTTCCGCGAGTTCCCCGAGTTCCCCGAGAGGTGTGAGTTCCCCGAGAGGTTTGAGTTCCCCGAGAGGGTAATAAACGCCCGAATGAGATTTTATTTTTACACTCCATTAATAATCAATCGGTTACAAAATCCAAAATGAGATAAAATTATAGAAGAATGTGATGGATATATAAAATATACTTCGTAACTTTGCACTACGAAAAAACAACAAAGTTATGAAACGATTCATCATCAACCTGTCGCTTGCCGTCATGGCAATGCTGCTGCCGCTAGACGCAGCAGGCGCACGGCATGCAGTGGACTTCAACCACCCCAAGCAGATGTCGAAAACCGCGCTCGCCGACCTCAAACGCGCCCAGAAGACTGGCGACGGCGAAATGACAGTCGATGCACTCATGCGCTACTCGTTGGCACAAAGTTTCATGGATGCCAGCAACAGCAACATCAACGACATCATTGCCCGCATCGAGCAAGTGTCGCGGCAGGAAACACACCCAGGAGTCAAAGCATTGCTGCTGATGCTCGAGGCACACGTGCTCCAGGCTTACAGCGAGGAGGGCGCCGATGGACTCAAAGAGTATTACCGCGAGGACCAGGACGACAGTCCAGCCCCTGCCGACTATCGCTTGTGGTCAAAAAAGGACTTCGACACCAAGACGGCTGCCCTCTACGACGAAGTGCTTGCGATGCAGGAACCGCTGGCACTGATTCCCGTCACCGCCTACCCTCGCGTGATCAAGACCGGCAAGATGGGAGCCACGCTAGTGCCCACACTGCTGCAGTTTGCCTGCCAGAAGATTTATGAGTACCACCTCATCTTTGGAGACTCACGCATCGACCCCGTGGCACTGTGGCTCGAAAGCACACGTGACAACACCCCGGCACACATCCATGCCATGATCGAGACCTATAAGTATAGCACCGACGACTATGAGCATTATCGCGAAAACGAGCACTCGGCACGGTTCCTGCTTGAGCCCGTATTTCGAGATAAACAGAAAAAATACAGCCTGCTCAGAGACTACATCGCCCGCTTCCCCGACAGCTACTACAAAGCGCAGGTTTACAACGAGATCCACGATCTCGAAGCACCTAGTGTGAGCCTCTCCTTCCCCAGCAGGGTGAAAATGGGCGAGAAAATCAAGGTAAAAGCCCTGCTCGCCAACACCGACCGCTTCACACTCAATATCAGGCAAAAAGACAGCGACACGCCCCTGCGCAAGATAGAAGTCAAGATGCACGAGCCAGCAGGAAAGATACCCTACACAATCGAAGAGGAAATAGAAGTGGATGCGCTGCCTGGATATGGCAACTACGTCATCACCCCATCGCTCGTGGCTGGCGGCAAGGAGTACACTAACAAGCTGGAACACTGGACCAAAGTGAGCGACATCGCCTGCAACCTGCTGGAGAGAAACGACAGCCACGAGGTGATTGTCATGGATGCCTACGGCGGAGCACCCATCGTGGGAGCCAAGGTGACCGAAATACCGCACAAGCTCAGCGCCGACAAGGAAAATGCAGTCACTGCTATAACCGACTCAATGGGCCGTGCGTCATTTTCTTGCTACCCCAAAAACACCCTTATCGTAGGCACTGGCAGTGAGGAGCATCACGATGATTTCCGCACCGTGATTTGTCCGCTCAAGCCCCGAAACATGAAGGAATATTTCACCGACATCTTCACCGACCAGTCATACTACACCGCCGGCGAGGACGCGAAGTGGATGCTTGTGGCATCAGGATGTGTTGGTCACGGTTACACACCTTTCAGCAACAAAGAGTTACAAGTAGTTTTGTGGAAGAATAACGAGGATAACGACGAGGCAATCGACTCGGTCACAGTGATGACCGATGCCACTGGGCGTGCCAGCGGTGCTTTCGCCATGCCGGCAATCAACACCCGGAAGCACGTCTCGTTCTACATCGAGGTGAGTGACCGGGGGCAGAAACTCAATCGCAAAGACATCATCTTGATACCCGGCAACACCCGGCAGCACACGTCAATCGACATGGGCGACAACTTCAAGCACTTCGGCTGCAACGACTCGATAAACCTAGGCGGTAAAATCATCAGTCCCCACGGCACCGCCACAGCGCCACGCACCGTCGAGGCAAAGTGCATGGCAATCAGCGAAAATGACGTCAACACCTTCAACACGCAAGTCGAGACCGACGAACGCGGGAATTTCAACATCGGGTTCCCCGACGAGTTCATCGCCGAGCGCAACAGCACAAGCGGCAAGGCTCAATACCTCTATGTGCTGCAAGTGCAATGCCCCGGCGACAAGGACGTGAGAAGCAACTGCGTGACCTTTACCGTGGGCGATGTGGAAACAGAACCGACGCAGCCCGCAGCCACAGCCCTAGACTCGCTGCTGTGGTGCCCCGCAAAGCTCGTCAAGCCCGACGCCAGCGATGTGGCGCACATCAAGGTGATGAGCGGCGTGCCGCAAGCCAGCGTGCTGTGCATCGTGGCGAGCGACAGCGCCATCATCAGCTGCAAGTGGCTGCAACTGAAGCAGGGCGAGAACACCGTCGATGTGCCTGTGCCCCACGACCGCGACGTGCGCGTGGAGTTTGCCATGCACCACGACATGGAGTTCTATGACCGATATGTGTATGTCGAGCGCAACAAGCGGCTACTCACCGTAACGCCACAGCCAGACCCTGTCTTCACCGCCGGAGAGCACGGCAAACTCACGTTCACCGTCACCGACCAGGACGGCAATCCCGTGCAGGCTGCCATGACAATAGAAGTGATCAACAAGACCGAGGAATACAACATCCGCAACCTGCAGCTGGCTGATAGCAACACCTCTGACTGGATGCGGTTCATGCATTACAACCTGTTTAGCAACAGCTCGGCATGCACTATCACCAACCAAATCACACTGAACAAGGCACTCTTGAAACCGACTTACGTCACATGCCCCAAGCTGTATGAATATGGGCAGGACATGTTTGAAGAAGCATCAGAAGACGTTTGCACCGATGATGACTACACCGACGACGCCACCCCCTGCGACCCGTCGCAGTGCGCTATCAAAGCCGGCGGATACCCGTCGAGAAGCGATTTCAGAGACCATGCCGATAGCCAGCCAGAGGCCACGCCCAGTCCCTACCAGATCAGAGTAAGAGGAGCGGGGTCGGCGCTCACAGCAATATTTGGCCATAAGGCGACACCTGAAAGAGTGCAGAAAATGCTTGTCTCTCTCAATGCCGACAACCGAGGCGTGAAGACAATGCTGTGGGAGCCCCTGCTCACCACCGATGCCGAGGGCAAAGTGACTGTGGAATTTGACGCGCCCTCGTTCGACGGGCACTGGATTGTGAAAGGATTTGTACACGACCAGTTTATGAACAGCACCCCATTCACCCACGAAATCATCACAAGACAAAAACAATAACGCTATGAAACGATTTTTTCTCTATATGTCGCTTGCCGTCATGGCAATGCTGCTGCCGCTAGACGCAGCAGGCGCACGGCAAGTGGATGCTCCTGATGAAGCAGACCAACGACTGGGGATCGTCAAGCCTTGCCGCCGATGCCATTAACTGCCTCATATCCACTGGCGAAGACAGAAATTATCTGCCTGCACACAATATGACAATCACAGTAGGCGACAAGAAACTGCTTTACAAGGAATTTGCCCCCTATTACCACAAGAGCATAAACGCCGCCCCAGGCACAAAGATTACCGTCACTACCGATTGCACTCCCTGCTGGGGCGCAATCTACACGCAACGTGATGCACTGATGAGCGAAATCGCACATAATGCTATTGACGAGCTGGAAGTGAAGAAGGAATGCCTCGTGTATGGCCCGAAGGGTAAGATGCAACAGGCCGACACATTGCATGTGGGCGACAAGGTGCAGGTGCGCATGGTCATCAAGAGCAACCGCGACCTCGATTTCGTCACAGTGACCGACGAGCGTGCGGCATGCCTAGAACCCGCAGACCAGCTCTCGGGCTACCGCTACATGGACGGCATGGGTTATTACCTCGAAACACGCGACGCAAGCACCAAAGCGTTCATTACTAGCATGGGCAAGGGCACTCATGTCATCACCTACGACGCCTACGTCACATCGCCCGGCACATATAGCACCGGGGCTGCCCACGCCCAGTGCCAGTATGCACCGCAAGTCACCGCCCACACCGCCGGCGGCACCCTCAACGTGACGAAACGATAAATACCTCAACTCAAGAGAGTTTCGCAATCTGCAATTTGCTGTCTTGCATATGAATAAAGTATTCAACGCGCCAAAGGAGCGTGGTCGCACTTTGTGCGACTATTGATAACTCAACTTTAGCTTTTATAGCAATTGCTGCTAATTTGTTGTCCGGCAGGACAATACCTGAATAACCCCCACCGCC
>NZ_JAZLLZ010000059.1:0-28334 GCF_045598405.1 Sodaliphilus sp. | reverse complement strand
AGTTCTGCACATAACCCTGTCCTAACTGAGCGCAAGCGAAGGCAGGGCAGGGTAAACGCGATACACTGTACCGCGGTTGAAGACCGCAACCTTGCACGTTTCGAGGTAGCGGTCTTCAACCGCGATTTTGTCACACTTCACCCCCCCACCGGCAGTCGTTTCACTCCCTTCGGTGGGGGTTATGTGCCCAAAGCAAGCTTTGTGCGTGTCGGCTTTCAGCCTCTAATTGTTAATCTATTTTCAATGAAAAAAATCAGTGAGTTCAGTGAGATCCGCGCGGGGAGTTCCATTGCTGAATAGTTACCTTGCAGACGCCATTATGTTTGGCGGTGGGGGGTATTCAGGTATTGTCCTGCCGGACAAAGAATTATAGCTTGCGAAACTTGTAAACCCTGATTTATATCAAAAATGCCAGTAATCAGGATTTAAGAGATTGAGATACTGCTGTAATAAACTTTGAGGACTCTTCTTTTCTTCTTGCGGTTGAGCTGGAGTTGGAGAAGGTGGTGTAGAAGGATACAAGCTAGGTTTTGCACTTAACTTTTCATTTCGACGTGATATGAATCCTGCCATGCGGTCAATCAACCTGACATCTTGAATTTCCTTTGATTGACTCAGTTCCAGAAAGGCCGAATTTCCGCAATAATAAGCTATCGGGCTATTTGCGAAAACACCCTCTTTTTCATAAACATCAATGTAATCCTTTAACCTCTTGCCGAAGGTATTCCTCTGTGAGAAATACCTCTCGTCGAACTCGAGTTCAAGTCCTGTCCCATATCGACGGGCAAAAGAGCAAGCATCTTCAATGCGTGACAGCGGCAACTCAAGATGAAAGAAATAATTAGGCTGCAAGTAGGCATAATCAAAGCCATACTGCTTCCACGATTCGCGTCCAGGAGCCGTAAAATAAGGTATCCAGTAAAATTTCAACCCCCGTTGATGAACCATATTGCTCAAAGACGGAAACAGTTCAGCGCCTGCAATCATATCCTCATCTACCCAGTACAAGCCATCCAAGTCGATATTGCGATAACCTGCGGCATTGAAGCGTGCAACCAGGATGTCAATAAACCATGACATCGCTTCCAAGCGGTCCTGTGCCTTGTTAAACCTCAGCCTGCGCGACGTGCTTCCCCAGTCGGTCTGGTCCTTGATGGGCGACGGCAGTCCCAGAATGACCTTGTGACGGAATGGCGGCTCGCCCAGCTTACCCTTTGCGTTTTGTATTGCTTTATCCAGTGCATCTAATCCCTCGCCCTTAGCAAAGTAACGCTCAATCAGCCACTGCCATTCAACCTTGGTGGCGGCATTCTTTGCATAACCAGGGGCAAATGTGATATCCCTGTCTCTAATGCTAAATTCAAGATATAGAAACGCCGGAAACAGCCAATCGGTGTGTCCGTCTTGATAGGTGTGAGTAACAAAATGTGACATCTGATGCATAGTCCAATTCTTTCGCAGCTTTTGGCCATAGTACATCAGCACCACGTCATTCACCTGGCCTTCGACCCAATTATAAGAATTATCAGCATGCTGTGCACTTGCACAAATACCACAAAGGCACAATAATATCACAATTAATTTTCTCATATCACTATCAGATGTAAAGGGAAGTCAAAAAGCAATCATTTTCTATTTGCAAGAATATTGCTATATATTTCAGCAAGGCGCACCGAAACACTCTCGGGATAAAACTTTGACACAATTTCATCAGACGCCTCGCCCATGCGCTTCACTGTCTCCGGGTTGTCGAGACAAAATCTGATTGCATCGGCAACAGCTTGGGTAGATTCCACGGGGAATAGCAAACCGTTCTTGCCATTCTCCACCAGTGTGGGATTGCCACCCACGTCGGTAGTGACGATAGCAAGGTGATAAGTCATTGACTCCAATATAGAAATCGATATACCTTCGAAATAAGTAGGCAAAATAAATACCTCACAGTGATTTAGAAGGTTTATCTTCTCTTCGTCCACGATCCAACCTTCAAAAACGATAGTATCTTCAAGGCCTGCCTGCGCTACCATATTCTTGAGCTTTGCCTCCTCTATGCCATCACCACACAGGTGCAGCACCATGCGGCTTGAGAAATAATCCTTGTTCTCTATAATCGCGTTCACCAGTTCCATGACACCCTTTGTCACCACAAGGCGTCCCAAAAAGAGGAAATGCATCTTGCCGTCACCCACTCTCTGCCTGTTGATAGCAGGCCTGGGGACAATGTTTTCCAGCACTGCAACATTGTGCAGATTCATCTTCTCCTCAAAGTACTGCTTCCACATCTGGGCAAGCACAATGACCTGCGTGCACTGCGACAGAACCTTTTTCACATAGCCGAAGTTTTGCTCTGAATAGTCAATTATTGCTCCGCTATGGATGTGCATGATAGAAGAAAGTCCCATCAACTTGCACAATCGCACAAAGATAGCCGAACGCTTGAAACTCACATTATGTGATGTGTGAATGTGCACCACCTTTATCTCGCGCTTGAAAACCGCAATCCACACAAGACGGAAAACACTCTTTATCAAGCATATTAATTTATTGAATTTCGAGCCACCGCAAGAATTGGGAAGATAATTGAAATCCTCGAAGATATACTCATTATAATATTCCGCCACCTGCGCAATGCCGCCCTGAGCAGTGATAAAATCAGGACCCACGTTCAATACCTGGCGTGCTATGTCCTTACTGATGTAACTTGTTTTTCCCATAAGAAATTATCTCCACCTTTAATTTTTCCAAGCATAATCAATCTTCAGACCATTTCCGTCCCACTCCATAAAGAAGTTACCCAAGAACAGCTCGGGGTGCATCAAGTGAGCCCTGTACTGAACCAGAGGAGTTAATATTGCATAAATAGCAGGCAAGAACAAGAATACAAACAGCACAAGCCTGTAATGAGTTATACGTTCCTGGTTCTTAACCGAAACGATAAACACATAAGCATACAACATTAAAACCGATCCTTCAAGGAAACGAGTATAGAAAGTAATGTCGCCAAATCCGAAATTAGCAACCGTCCATAGCGTCAGCGAGAAAAAGAACAAGATCTTGTACTGCTTGTCTAATTTCACTCCATGCAACCTGAAAAACAGCAGGACAAGGTAAGCCGCAAGCATCAGGAACGGCAATCGATAACCATACACCAGGTTTTCATTGGCTCTGAACTCTGCCGTGTGCTCACGCCAGCTGTTATGTATTTTCTCATCGGTTACCGCAATACTCAAGTTATTACGCACCCAGGGGATATATTTCAACAACAAAGGAACAAAGTCCACATTCAGGGTCTTATAAAAGAGCGAGAATGCAAGCAATCCATACCTGACATAAGGGGTAATGAACGACAAAACAAAGTTGACAAGTGATACACATATCAACGTTATGAGCGAATAATGGAAATATATGGCCAAGAATGACAATAAGAAATACCGTTTTTTGTGCGTATTGACATACTTGAGATACATGCCGAAGAAATAGAATGCTCCGGTCCAGAAACGCACGCCCTGATACCACCAGAACTCAATAATAGCGACAGTGCACAAAAGCAGCATCACCGAGAAAAGTGCCAATTTCTGCTTGTAAAACTGACTTAACTGTCGATAAAAGAAAATAAAGCAACTAGAATAAACCAAGGCAGCTACACCCGCAAACACGCTTGCCGAGGTAGTGAAACGCGACACAATATACTTGATCGTGATGTGATAATAATCAGGACCAAGGATAAAAACGCGCGGATCGTCAAGTATCTCGCCCAACGACCTGTCCACATACAAGTTGCCTATGTCCTGATAATGTCGCATCAAATCATAAACGAAACCCATGTTGCAGCCCAAATAAACGGCAGCAATGATAAAGAAAATCTGCGACACATTGTACTTATAATACCTTACCGAGATAAGAAAGCTCGACAATGGCGATATCAGCACAACCAACATCTGAAGTAATATGTACTTTATACGACCTTGCATGACACATCATTTTTTTATGAAGCGTAAAATGCCTCGCATCATTGACACAAAAAGCGTCAACCTTAACTTGTAGAACACCCCTATTAATTTGTAATGAAATGGGGAAACGGGGTGCTTTATAATGTGTTTGACGGGCAAATCATGAAATAATTCCAGCTTTTCTTTACTCAATTCTTGAGAATAAAGCAAAATATGTCCTAACACGATTGCCTTGTGAAACTGTAATCCGTCATAAATCACACTTGAAACAGGCTCCGAACCATAGCGTTCAATAAGAAGCTGTGTGGCAAGTGTAAACGAAGGAATCAACATAACCTTGGTCTGAAATGTTGAATATCCAAGGTTAAATCTATTATAATAATATAACGGCCGGCACACATAGCCTATTTTCTTGGCATGTGAAAGAACCGACAAAACGACCAGTTTGTCCTCTAAAATCCTCAAATGAGGTTCGGGGAAAATAGAATGTTCCTTGATGATTGATGTCTTTATCAATTTGTTGCACAGGCTACCATGGCATTCGCCTGACAAGATTTTGCTCACACATTCATCAATAGAAGCGCATTTTTCTATTTCAGTCACTACTTGTTTGTCGCCCAAACAATAGAAAAAATCACATATCACAACGTCTAATCCCTGCGACTCGGCAGCATTTAGCAACGATTCAACATAGTCGGGTTCAACCCAATCGTCAGAATCCACTTGTATTATGTAATCTCCAGTAACCTCCTTCATGCCCAGGCTTCGAGTAGGTGCTACGCCGATGTTCTGCTTATTGCACAAGATCTTTACACGATCATGCAACTGAGGATAATTATCACGAAGAAGTGTTTTTAACCTTGCCAGGCTATCATCAGTGGAAGCATCGTCTATAAAGATATACTCTATATCGTCATGCGTCTGTTCAAACAATGAACGGGCACACTTCTCAATATAAAGTGATGTGTTATATATAGGAACTACAATTGATACTTTCATCTGTGACAGAATATAATATTATATAAATAAGGAGTATTAGTATCAGTAGGGACATAAACTGCTTTAATCACAGCAACATATATTACTCCTAATGACACTAATGAAAGTACAGCAAGCTGCACGAAGCGTTTTGTCTCCCAAAAAGCGCACAAGGCATAGGCAACAACTACGCCTTGAAGCAGTGTCAAGTATTCAATGGGACGCAGTAAGTAATGAGACGTGTTGATCAACAAGTTCCCCATGCACATTCCCACAAACGCAAGACAATAGAACGAATGGAAATGGGCATTATCACTGTAATGTTTTTTCAACATAGGATAGTACCACAATAACATCAACTGTGACACAAGTTCCATGATGCGACCTGGTCCCCAATTAAAATGCCGCACTTCTCCTGATGTGAGAGAGGCAAGCATGTCACCATACTTGTGCATCATCGTGTGGTCAAGCAATGCTGGGAGGAACGACAAAGCCTTTATCCAAAAAGGATAAATCCCTAGCGCTATACAACCTACCCACACCGCTATCATCACGTTACGTTCCAACTTCACTTTGCGCAAAGCTATCATCAACCCCAAATACAAGGGTATCAACAAACTGCTGGCATGTATCAACGCCAGGACCAGAGAAACACAACTTAACCACAAATAACTGGTACGTCCCTTGCAAGCAGGAATCATAGCCACAAAAGCACACTCCGCAACGACCTGCCTCATGGTATTCATCCACCCAACAAAATAGCCACCGAGCATGATGACCAAGGCCAGCCAGGGCAACAAGAACTTGTTGTTGCGGAATGCGAAATAAAACAATCCCACTTGCAGAGCTCCCCAAAAGGCAAAATAGAAAAACTCATGAGCCTTAACCAGGGCAAAGCATTTGCTTATCAAGACAAATCCTATCTCATAATCATTGCGAGTGAAATGTCCTTTGTTGCACATCTGTATATACTGTGACAGATATGCGATGTGGTCATAGCCGGTCTTATATCTAGCACCGGCAACAATGGCAAACAGGATAATCGATGCAACAATTTCCCAGCAATAAAACGGCAACTGACTGCCGCCCGCACTCATGACACGCTGCTCACGGGCATTGGCATGCCATCCGAGCCACGCAAGTGCAGACGCAGTTGTCGTATATACCAGGAAACTTAACAGCATGATTATTTCTTAAATATACCGCAGAAGTCAAGGATCACCTTATCGTCACGCCACTCGAGTGTCTTGAACTCGTTGTGTGCAGTAAGGAACACCACGATGTCGGCTTCTTCATAAGCCTTCTCGAAGTGGGTGAGCTTGAACACCTTGTGCTCGGTGATATTGGGTTCAACAACCATAATGTCGGCATTGTTGAAGCTCTGCATCACCTCGGCAGTAATGCGCTTTGCAGGAGACTCACGCAGGTCGTCAATGTTGGGCTTAAATGCAAGTCCCATCATTGCCACTTGAGGCTTACGGCCACGGTCCAGTTCAAACTGCAGCATGGTGCTCTTCACCTTCTCGGCACACCACTGTGCCTTAAAATTATTGGTTTCGCGAGCCTGGGCGATGATTTTAGCCTCCTCGGGGAATTCGGCAGTGATGAAATAAGGGTCAACAGCAATGCAGTGTCCTCCCACGCCGCAACCAGGCTGAAGGATATTCACGCGCGGATGCTTGTTGGCAAGATTGATGAGTTCCCACACGTTGATGCCAGCCTTGTCGCAAATAAACGACAACTCGTTGGCAAAGGCAATCTGAGCATCACGGCTAGAATTCTCGGTGAGCTTGCACATCTCGGCTGTGCGAGCATTGGTCTTGTGCAGCTGTCCGGTAACAAACTGCGAATAGAATTCAACTGCCTTGTCGCTAGCCTCGGGCGTCATGCCGCCTATCACGCGATCATTGTGAACAAGTTCATATATCACATTGCCTGGCAAGACTCTCTCAGGGCAATAAGCTATATATATGTGTCCTTCCAATTCAGGACGAGCAGCAAAAATCTGCTTAGCGATGTGCTCGGTTGTTCCAACGGGAGAAGTTGACTCAATCACAAACAAGTCGCCGTCCTTCAAGAAAGGAACTACAGCTTTTGTGGCAGCCTCGACATAAGAAATGTCAGGCTTGTGGTTGCCCTTGAACGGGGTAGGTACTACGATAAAATACGCATCAGCAACTTCAGGTTTAGTTGACGCCTTTAATTTGCCAGTAGCAACCATTTCCTGCAGGAGTTCCTCCATACCGGGTTCAATGATGTGCAGCTTACCCTTATTTGTCATCTCGACGACCTTGGGATTCACGTCAACACCGACAATGTCAACACCGCTTCTTGCAGCGATGATTGCAGTGGGCAGGCCTATATAGCCAAGGCCCATAAAACATGCTTTCATTATTGTATATATTTTTACTATTAATAAACTTTGTTATCCTTGGCCGAATATTCGCCATAACGTCCATAAGAATGATACTCGTCCTTAACGCCATTGAGCAACAGCACGAGATTAGTGTATCTCTTCTCGCGGTAATACTCGTCAACTTCAGGAAGCAAATCACGCTCAAACAAGCCTGCACGAATCAAGAAGATAGTCATGTCGCAAAGCTTTGTGATAATCGAAGCATCGGCAACGATGCCCAACGGAGGACAATCCAAGAAGATAAAATCATAATTATCCTTAAGCTTCTTGAGCAATTCTTCCAGACGGTTACTATAGAGCAATTCAGTGGGGTTGGGAGGAATCACGCCGATGGGAATAATGTCAAGATTGGGGACTACTGCGTCCTTAACGATGATTTCGTCCACATCATTCACGTGATCGCTGAGATAATTAGAAATACCCACGGTGTGTCCTTTCACAAAGCGAGAAGTGGTACCCTTGCGGAGATCCAGGTCTATTAGAAGAACCTTTTTGCCATTAATCGCAAACGCAGTTGACAAGTTGGTCGATACGAATGTCTTACCCGAACCCGGGAAAGCAGAGGTAAACATGATGACATTACACTTGCGCTCCTTGCCTGCCACAAACTCAAGGTTGGTTCTAACGACACGGAAGGCCTCGTTAATGACATCGTTGCTCTTCTCCTTAACCACAATCTTGCGAACCTCCTTACGCTTGTTGAGGAATGAGAGGAGGCCAGAATAACCTTTATAGTTAAGAGGAATCTCACCAACGAATGGCATAGTGAGCATCTCGATGTCCTTGCGGCGCTGTACTGTGGTGTCCATGTTAAACATGAGAGTAAGCAAAATAACGGGAACCAAGATACCCAATGCAAGCGAGATGATGAGGACATTAATCTTAACCGGGCTAGAATGTTTCTTGCTACCTGCAGGAGGATTGAGCAGTTTAGATCTAGTGTTATAAGCCTTTGTCATCTGGGTCTCAGCACGTTTTTGAAGCAAGAACACATAAAGCTGTTCTTTCACCTTCTGCTGACGCTCAACGCTGAGCAGATATTTTGCTTGGTTAGGACTGTTAGAGATCTGGCGGTTAGTCGCGTTCTCAACGCCTTTGATATCTTGCAAGCGGTTGTTAAGGTTGGCAATAACATTGTCAAGCGACGAAATAATAGCGCGACGTGTTGCAGCAAGCGTCTGGTCAAGCTCTACCACCATGGGGTTATTAACTCCACTATTGGCTATCAATGTGTTGCGTTTGGTCACATTCTCATTGTAAGCAGCAATCTGTGCGGCAACCGATGTGCTTTCGATACCAGAGTTGGCAGGAAGCACTTGGTATTTAGAACCTTCGCTGGCAAGTTGCTTGCGTATAAAGGTTGCCATGAACTTCTGGTTGTCAAGTTCCATGCGCTGAGCGCTCAGTGTTTCAGAACGATTGATGTTTATAGCAGTTGTGGTCTGTACATCAGGCACGTTATTCGAGCTTTTGTAAGAAGCGATGTCACTATCCACGCTACCCAACTCACTCTCAATCTGCTTCAATTCCTCGTCGATGAAACGAGAAGTGCTCACCGCCTGCTGGTTGATATCATCCATCCACTTGTTGTTATATACATCAAACAGTGCATAAAGAATATCCTCGGCACGTTCAGCCGACTCGTCAACAAGCTCAAGGTCAATAACCGAAGCCTTGGGGTCGTTCAAATCAGCAAACAGACGCGAAACATACTTTTGCGTCACATCAAGAACAGGATAACGAGAAACCTTAATGGGATTATCAGGACGCTTGTCAAAGTGTTCGGTCTTAGTAACTAAGACTTTTCCTAATGGAGTATTGATTATCGCATCAAACTTTCCGTTAACAACCTTGTCGGCAGGAATGTTCTCGCCTTCCTCTCCTGCAAGCTGGAAATTGGTCAGCTGGATGTTTTTGTCGTCAATGATTTTCACCTGAAGGTGAGCCACATCATCCTGCTGGATATCGGCAAGGGTAACACGTATGGGCAGGTTCTTGCCATACAGAACACCCTCACGGAACAATCCATCCACCCTATAATCCATATCAAGATGCAAGTGCTTGACCACATCCATCATGTAGGACGGTGACTTGAATGTAATCATTTCATTGTACACATTACCACGTCCGGTTGACACGCCGAACATAGAGAACTGACTGAACTGGTTAGAGATTGAGTTTGATTCATTATCACGAATCAGAACAGCCGACTTGCGCACATACATTGGCACAGTTGTGAGATAATAATATCCACCGCACATCAATGCCAGGATGATACATGAAACAAACCAACTCCACTTCTTCAGCAAATAGTTTAGCCAATCGTGAATCTCTATAAGGTCTTCATTTTTTGATTCCTGACGATTTTTATTCAATGATTCCATTTTTTCTAGGATTATTTTTTAACAATAAACATAGTGATAGTTGTGAGCAACGAAGCGACTGAAATCCAGAGCGAAGGCTGCGAGAAAGCAGTACCTGCCTCGGTCGATTCCTTGGCCCTTCTTTCGTTAGGTTCAATATAGACGATGTCGTTGGGTTTCAAGTAAAACACCGGCGACGAGTACAGGTCATCAGCGTTAGTCAAGTTCACTCTGTAGTAAGTCTGCCTTCCATTTTCCTCACGAGCAACAAGCACATTCTCGCGAACGCCATAAATGGTAAGGTCACCAGCCCTGCTGAGCGCATCGAGCAGAGTGAGTTTGTCGTGGTCAAATCCATATCGTCCAGGATTCCTAACCTCGCCCATCACGCCATAAGTCAGGTCAAGGAAATCGACTGTGATAGTAGGATCCTTGAGAAGCTCACGGCTCACAAGTTCAAGCTTTATCTTCTGCGCCACCTCTTTGCGAGTGAGGCCAGCCACATGCATTTCGCCCAAAACGGGGAACTCAATGTTACCATTTGGGTCAATAGTGTAACTCGCAACTTGGTTAGTATTAAGGCTTTGGTCAGACGATGTAGTCCTGTAGTGTCCCACAATGGGAAGGTTGAACAGGTAAGCGAGATTGGGGTCCTTGCTGCTCACCAGTATTGACAACTTGTCTCCCGGCTGAAGAGTTACAAATATGGGTTGTGACAATTCGTACGACTGTCCGTTTTGAACTCCTTGGAAGTACCCAAGTTTAGGAGTACTGCATGCTCCTAACACAAGCGACACAGCAACTGCAACAATAAGTGATTTAATATTCTTCATTATGCTTTGTTTATTTATTTTACTTCATTAATTTGGTCAGCACAACATTAAGCAGTGTGTACACTATCAGCAAGATAGCAATTACAAAGTTAACATCCAGATACTGCGCCAGCACACATGCGACAACAATAATGAGGATGTTCAACAATGACACGACCAATGATACTTTATGATGTGATAAACCTATAGCAAGCAACTTGTGGTGTATGTGATTCTTATCGGCCATGAACGGGCTGTTACCAAAGCGCACACGGTGAATCACAACTCTCACTACATCAAGGCATGGCAAGAACAACGGAGCAAATGCCATTACAAAACAATTATCTTCGTTGAGAGGCTCCGCGCACATGTTGCATGCGAGAACTCCCATGAATGTCATGACAAGCCCCAGGAACAACGACCCGGTATCGCCCATGAATGTCTTGGTGCGTGCCGATGCCTTGCCTAGCACATTAAATCGCATGAATGCAAGCAGAGCGCCCACAACACACAGGCACACAACTGCATAGACGGGGGCACAGGAATTAAGCACCCAGGCATAATATCCCATTGCAACAACAGCTATAGACGACGCCTGCCCGTCAATACCATCGATGAAATTGATAGCGTTAGTGCAATAGATAACTGCAAAAATAGTGATAAGCCATCCTATTGCGGGATGAATCTCGTGCAGTCCACACATGCCATGGAAATCCTTGAGATACACGCCCGAAGCACACAGCAGCACGCCTGTTAAGAACTGAGCCACAAACTTCACTCTGTATTTCAATCCCTTAATGTCATCTATCAGCCCTACGGCGAAGATTATACACACGGCACACAACTGCAAAGCAACATCTTGCATCACCACGCCATTAGTTGTCACGTCATTGCAGTACATCATCAAGCCGCCTGCAAGCATTGACAATAACGACGCCACGAGAAAGACTACCCCGCCTATGCGAGGCACTATCTCGTCGTGTATCTTCCTTTCATTTGGCTTATCATACATGCCACGATTGAGCGCATATTTTATCACTCCCGGCATGAACAATAGCGTTAACCCAAAAGCCAAAATCAAAGATATAATATATATGTTAGTCATCACAAATCTCAATCAAATATTTTTGGTATCAATCACACACAATCGTAATGGCTGTGCCGCAACCAGTACCTGTTTTTGTTGCGTCTGTCGATGTTCATCAAAAGTATCAAGAGGAACACAATGAACAGGCACGAGCAAAAGTGCTCACACTAGCCCACTCTTTCAATTCCCAAAGTATATAACACCCACGTTGCCACACTACCACAAAAGCCATGGCAACCGGATATACTTCTAATGTCTCAAGTACCACTTAAAAAACTAGCACTCAAGCAAATAAACAGACACAATGTCATTTATCCACACAACAACACACATCAGTGCATACGTGCATAGACGTGCAAAGTTAATAAAAATTATGCTCTTATGCAATTTTTTGAGACTTTATCTTTAAGGCAACCGAATCAAAATTGTTGCAGCAACACATGTCCGGTCAGGACAAAACCATCGATAACCCTGCACGCTGCGCAGTAGAATGTGCGGGAAAAAAACATATATCATGGCGTCTGGAAGACGCAAATGTAAAACATGGTTTTATTCAACAGCGTCTTCCAGACGCAGTTTAGGGTAGCATTCTTTCTGTGCAGGCTCTTGGAGCTTCGCCCCTGCGCGCCTACATGGTTATCAATGGAACTCAATTTTAGCATATGGAACCATTTGAGTTTCAACTGTTTGCTCCGATTAACGTCCTACTGGACGCATCTGTTTGTTGATACTATACCCCCACCGCCACTACGTTCGGCGGTGGGGGTTATTTAGATATTGTCCTACTGGACAATAAATTAGCATCATTTATTATAAAAGCTAAAGTTGAATCTATAAGATATCAGTAATCTATAAGTTTAGATTATTTGATCTTCTCATAAATGTAGAGCTCGTGGATTTCCTTGTCGTAACCTTCGTTAACGAACGGACCCTGGCTCATACCAAGGATGATCTGAGTACCACGGTTGTTGAGAACCAGGAGGTCATCAGTAACGGGGTCGATGCAGAGACCTTCGATCTCACCGCAGCGACGGAAGTCGGTCATCTCACGGAGGAGAGTAACCTTGCCACCCATAGCACCACCAGCGATCTTGCCTGTGCGCTTAACAACCTTACCGTCCTTGTCAGTCTTAACGCTCCAAGGAGTGTCCTTAACGGGCTCTGTACCGTCAACGAGGCCAGTGAAGGGAGCACCAGTGATGTCCATCTGGTAAACGTTGTCGGCGATGTGGTAAGTTGACTCACCGTCATCGGCAGCAAGAAGCATCTTGCCATCAACTACGAAGATACCCTGGCACCAATAGGGCTCGGGGCGGCACTGAACCTTAGTGTAGTACTGCTTAGTCTCGAGGCTGTAAGCATATACATAGCGGCTGTCAACCCAGTCAGAGAGCCAAACGAGGCCACGCTCACGGTCAACTGCAAGACCAGAAACCTCTACCTGACCTGATTCGGGCTTCCAAGGAATTGACTCGATGTATTTGAGAGTCTTAGCATCGTAGATGTCGATAGAGATGTTCTGACCACGACCCAGGTTGAAGTACTCATTACCTGTGTAGATCTTGCCATCATAAACGTCGATGTCGCCGAAGTGGTTAGCACCACCGTTCTTTACATCGGGATTGTTGAACAGGCCTTCCTTATCAGTGCGCTTGTTAACGAGGTTCCAGTTACGGTCGTAAACATAGATACCGCGAGTGTCGCTGATGTAGAAGTGCTCCTTGTCGGCAGCAACGCCCTGACGTCCGGGAACGGTAATCACTTTCTTAAGACGATACTCAGTACCGAGGTGCTGTGCACTAGCTGCCATACCGAGGCTGCATACTGCGAGAAGAATTAATAATTTCTTCATAATAATTAGGTTTTGTTGGTTAGTTAAAAAAGTTATAAAAAAGTAGTCTATGAATTTGAAGGAGGGCGCTGTGTCTCGGTTAGGGGGCATCGGAACCCTCCTTCGTGTTTTTTTGCTTAAAGATTCTAGTCAGAGTTCTAGATTAGAACTTGAAGAGACCCATGAGCTGGATGTGCTCGCTCTTCTCGAGGCCACCAGCATCCTTAACAGATGAGTTGTACATGTAGTGACCGTAGTTGAGCTGAACCTTTACGTTAGCGATGGGCTGATAAGTCAGACCAAGGAGGATGCGGTTGTAGTTAGTACCAGCAGTTGTCTCGTGCATTTTGTCCTTGTACATATCCCAGCGAACGATGGGGAGGAACTTGCCAGCGTGGTAGCCAACGAGAGCGTAAGCACCCTGCTCGTCAACAACCTGGTTGCCGTCAACCTTAGACTTCATGAAACCATACTCAGCACGTACATCGAGACCTGTGGGGTTGTTGTACCATGCACCAACAACGGTACGAGTCATGGGGTTGTACTTGTTAGTACCTGTGGGAGCAACAGCGCCTGTGCCACCATTGAGAGCCTGTGAGCTGTACTCGCCCCAGTTGAAGGTACCCTTAACGTTGAAGTGCTTGAAGGGACGGATAGTTGCGCTCAAGTAGATGTCCTTAGTGTTGTTGCGGTCATCCTTGCAGGGGATAGAACCGTTGGTCAAAGCAACATCATAGTGGAAGTACTTGAAGCCCTTGCCACTTTCACCGAGATCACCCATCAACATTACACCGAGGTCACGACCGTAGTCAACCAGGTTATACTCGTAGGGGTTGCGGCAAGCAATGCGGTAAACGATGTTAGAGAAGTCAACAGTCTCGAGGGTAGCGGGAGAGATGTCGTAGTTCTCATAGCCAAGAGGAGTGTAGAACTGACCAGCGCGTACCTTGAAAGCGTCACATACCTTGTAAGTTGCAAACGCGTCCATAACCTGGATGTTCTTCTGGCCGTTGCCATTAGTTGAACCAGCGATACCGTTGAAGGCCTCGATTTGCAGACGGAAGTCTACCTTAGAACCTACCTTGCCGTCCATGATCAAGCGGAGACGCTTAGCCTGGAAAGAAGAAGTAGATGCGTCCTTGTTGCTGGTGTAGTTCCAACCTGTCTGGAGGTAACCAGAGATCTTAGGCATTTTAGAAACCAGCTTCTCAAGGTCTGACTGTTGGGGAGCAGCTTCAGCAGCAGCCTCTACCACGGGTTCAGCCTCAGCCATCTCAGTTGCGTTAACTGCCGGGCAGATAGCAGCGGCAGCAATCATGAAAGATAAAAACTTTTTCATAATCTTAAAATTTTGGTTAGTAAATAAAAATTAATTAGGTTTTTAGTGAAAAATTCAGTTTATTTCTTGCGGGCCTCGACCAGCAGATTAGCAAACTCCATCACGTTCAAGGCAGTGATGTCGGGCTGCGGGTCATTGGCCAGTGCAGTTTCAAGAGTAGTTTCGCCGCTCAGCACGAGCACCCCCAGCGAGCCGGCATTCTGTGCAGTAGCCACATCGGTGTAGATGCGGTCGCCAGCCATAGCAATCTCATCGCTCTGGAGGCCCATCTTGTCGCGAATGCACAGTAGCATGTTGGGGTTGGGCTTGCCTATCACCACGTCGGGCTGGCGCTTGCAAGCACCCTCAATGGCCTTGCACAGCGAGCCGCAGTCCACGAGGATCACCTCCTGGTCGGTGGGGCACACCCAGTCGGGGTTGGTGGCGATGTAGGGGATGTCGAGCTTGCTTGCCCACCAAGTGGCGCGGCACAGGCGGCTATACACCAGCGTGGTGTCGAAAGCCACAACGAGCACATCGGGACGGTCGTTAGGATCGTCTTCACACAGCTCAAATCCTGCCTTGATAAATTCCTCTTGCATGCTGGGAGTGCCCAGGGTGAAAAGGCGCTTGGCAGTGGGATGGTGCTGCTTGATGTAGTCGATGGTAGCAAGCGACGATGTGTACATCTGCTCGTCGGTAGCCTTGATGCCCAGTTTGTCGAGCTTGATAAGGTAGTCCTTGTGGCTCTTGGTGGGATTGTTGGTCAAGAACGAGTAGGTGATGCCGTTCTCTGTGAGAGTGTCAAGGAACTTGTGGGTGTAGGGGAACAGGGTCGAACCCATGTAGATGGTTCCGTCCATGTCGAGTGCCACGTGCTTGATCTTGCGGCAGCGTTCCATGAGCTCCTCGTGCGAGTAAGGCGACATGTATTTGTCAAATTCTTGCATTGTCATAGCGAGTAGTTAATCTTTTTAGTTTTCTAGCGGTGCAACCCGGTGCTGGGCAGCACCGCTATGTTAACTAACAATTCTTATTTTTCGTCGTCGTAAACGATGTTTGCAGCTCTTTCATAACCATCGCGGGGTGCTTGCCACATAGAGATGAGGATAAACATGCCGATGATAGCTACAACGATGATGGTGTAGAATACTGATGTCCAGCCATAGAGGTCGGCGATGTAACCAACGAGGAGACCTGCGAGACCAGAGCCGAGGTAACCCAGGATACCTGCGATACCGTTGGCACGAGCACTTGCTTCCTTAGTTGCCTGGTTACCGAGTTCGATACCGATGAGAGCTTGAGGACCATAGATGAAGAAACCTGCACCTACGAGTGTTGCTGCGATGGGAGTGATGCCAGCGCTCTCGGGGAGTAATGCGAATGTGGTCATGAACAGAGCTGCACCAGCCATGCACACTACGCACATGCGGTGCCCCTTGCCCTTGAAGAACTTGTCGGTGCACCAGCCTGCAACGAGAGTACCCACGATACCAGCAATCTCAAATGCCGCTGTTGTCCATGTTGCGCTCTTGATGTCAAGGCCGCGAGCCTCGGTGAGGAACTTGGGACCCCAGTCGAGGACACCCATGCGAACCACGTAAACAAAGAGGTTGGCAACACAGAATGTCCATACCCAGCGGTTTTTCCAAACCATCACACTCTCAAATCTCTTGCGGCGAGCAGTGCTCATGCCACCATCCTTCAAGCCACCAAGGCCAGTGTCGGGGAGGTCGGGCAGACCAACCTCCTTGGGCTCGTCGCGAAGGCCGATGAAGATGCCGATGGCACCAACAAGGGCGAGGCAAGCGGGAACATAGAAGCAGAACTTCCACGCGCCATAGTGAGCAGCGTAAACGAGAGCCTGGTTAGCAGCATCCTTAACTTCGTTAGCCTCAAGGTTGGTTTGTATGCTGCTAACAACCTCGGCATTAGCCGAGAGGTCTTGACCCATAGAGCCAAGGAGATAACCGCACACTACTACTGCAAGAGCCGCGCCGATTGAGTGCGAGCAGTTCCAGATAGACATCTTGGTTGCGAGCTCGCTGGGGTGAATCCAGTGAGGCAAGATGCGTGCGCACGGAGGATAACCCATGCCCTGAAAGAACTGGTTGAGGATGATAGTGATACCCATCACAAGGATGAGGATGCTGATGAAGTCGGGACCAGCCTCAGTGCCAGTGATGAGAGAACTGAGGTTTGTGCCGAAACCGAATGCAAAGTTAGAAAGAGCACACAGCAACAAACCGAGTGCCATCACGATGCGGCCCTTGAAGCGGTCAACTGTGTAACCGTTGACAAAGCGTGAGAAACCGTAAGTGATTGAACCGAAGAAGATGATCCAACCGAAACTTTTGTTTGTGATACCGTACTCAGCGGTCATGCCTGGCATGGCTACTGAAAAGTTCTTGCGCACAAAGTAGAAGATTGCATAGCCAATCATGGTGACGAGGATAGTCCTCATCTGCCATGACATGAATTTTTTCTTACTTTCGCCAAGCGAACTGTAAACGTTTTCTTTTGCCATAAAAGTATAGTTTTACCTTGTAATTAACGATTTTTATTTAATTCTATTGTCTTTTCAACGTCAATTGCATCGGCAATAATTGAGATGGGGTTGAGCACAGGCACGCCTGTTGACATCTCGATCTGCCACTTACATGTTTCACAGTCAGTGGCTACAGCCTCAACATTGGCATCAGCGATGTTCTTGAAAAGCGAGTCACCGATTTTTTGCGAAGTCTCATAATTTTCGGTCTTGAAGCCGTAAGTTCCCGAGATGCCGCAGCACTGCGAGTCGAGCATCACGAGGTCGAGTCCGGGAATCATCTTGAGCAGTGAGGTGCTGTAGATGGCCCATCCCATGCGTTCCATGTGGCATGCTGTGTGGTAGGCAACGCGTTTCTTGTAGTCGTCGCGGAAGGCGAGTTTGAGCTTGCCCTCGTCGATGAGCTGGAACAGGAAGCGAGTGGCGAGCGTGATGTGGTCGCGCACGTCGTGGTTATCTACGTCGAGCAGGTGATGATACTCATCGCGCATGGTGAATGTGCAGGTCGAGCTGGTGGTGACGATGGTGCGTCCCTTGGCGATGGCGCTGCGCATTGAACTCATGTTGGTCTCGCCCTGACGTTTTGCTTGGTCATAAAGGCCGTTGGCAATGAGAGCAGTGCCGCAGCACTTCTCCTTGTCGAGCAGGTGCACGCCATAGCCGCATGCGTTCATTATCTTCACCAGGTCCTTGCCCAGTTGCGGGAAGTTGTAGTTCACATAGCAGCCGTGGAAGAAGCTCACGTGCTTGCTGTATTTGCTCTGCTGTGCTTGCGCGTTGCGTTTGAACCATGTCTCAAACTTCTGCGAAGCATAGGCGGGGAAGGTGCGGTGCTTGTCGATTTTCATCACCGAGTGCAGCACGGCCTTGCTCACACCCAGGCTCACTGCGAAGTTGGCCACGGGAGCCACCATAGTGGCCATTGAGCCCACGAAGTCGGTGTTGGCGAGCATCATGTCGCGCAGCTTGGGGCTGTGGGTGTTGTGTTTCATGCGAGCCTTCTGGATGATGTCGCCCACGTTCACGCCGCTGGGGCATGCCACCTCGCAACGCTTGCAGTTGAGACACATCTTGAGCGCGTCATTGAAAAACTCGGGGTTTTTGAGGCGATAACGTTCGCCATCGGGTCCGCTCTGCTTGGGACCGGGGTATGCAGGGTTTACTGCCGATACAGGGCAATAAACGGTGCAGATCGAGCACTTGAGGCACTGCTCAAAGTTGTTCTCGCTGATGTTGTTCAGTTGCATTTCGTTTGCCATGATCGTTTACTTATTTAATATGTTATTAGCCACGGTGAGCGCTGTGAGCATGTCCACGCCCTCGCCGCTAGCCAGTTTAACCTTGTTGTTGCCGCTCAGCACCTGTCCTGCCGCGTAGGTGTTGCTCAAGGGTTTGCCTTGCTTCATCACGTGCAGCTGCGCGTCGGTCTTCACGCCAAATTCCATGTAGGGCTGTGCTTCCCACACGTTGTCGCGTGTCCACTGGGTGCGGTCGGCGATAAAGTCCACGTCGGCTCCCAGAACGGGCTCATAGACTTTCTCGTAGTCGCTCACGATGCCACGTCCCATGAAAGAGCCTGTGGCGAGCACGAAGTTGTCGGCTTCGAGTCGTGTTCCCACGAGTTTCTCGGTCTCTATGCTGTTGAGTTTAGTGCCAGAGATTTCGCCCTTCACGGCCTTGTCGCCATTGAGGAATGTGCCTCCCAGAGCCTCGAAACGCTTGCGCAGCAATGCCTGCATGCGTGTGCCGGGGACTGATGGCGGAATTGTAGCCACGAAGTGGATGGGCTTGTTCACCTGCTCCTTGAGGAGTTGCGCGAGCTCGCTGTTCTTGATGCCCAGCACTGCGGGCAGCAGAATGGCCTCGGCATTGCCAGCCTTGGCGTTGATTTCGCTTGCCAGACGCTTCACGATAGCCTCGCTTGCCAGCACCTTGGCGATATTGGTTGCACGCATCTCGGTGGGGCTCTTGCGGGCCTCGTTGAGTTCGGGCAGAGTGATGGGTTTCACCTCCACCTCGGCACCCAGCTTGCGCAGTCCGTCGGCAATGAACTTGGTGGGGAAGTCAAGGTAACCGATTATGTTCATGAGTGCCACCTGCTTGTAGTTGATCTTGCCGCCGTCGATGGTGATGTAGTCTTCCATTGTGAGCCATGTGGGCTTGACAGCTCCAAGCGGGGTGAGGCGGTTGTGGTTCTTGCCAGCCTTGCCGGTGGTTTTGACGCCGGCAGCCGCAAGTAGATCTTGGGCTTGTGCAGCAAGTTTCTCCACGTCGCCCACTTTTTTATAAGGATGTGACTCGGGCAGAGCGTTGATAGCCTCCACGGGGTTTTCCACCGCCTTGCCCTCGCTGTCGTAACCGATCAGGTCAAACGAGCCCGAAGCGAAGTGCAGCGAGCTTTGTCCTGTGGCGACGATAGCCACGCGTTGTCCGGCTTGTGCCAGAGCAATGCCGCAGGTGAGGCCGCTCAAGCCGCCACCCATAATCACAGTGTTAAATTTCATTGCAATACCTCCTTTCCTTCATATTGGTTAAGTCCGCCCAGACCTTCGTAAATAGTGGCTGTGAGCTGTGCCTCGGCCATGTTGTCGCCCCAGGCTACGGGCTGCACGCCTTTCCAGCGCTCGTTGATAAACGCTGCCAGGTCTTGCTTCACGTCTTGTGCTTGCTCTTGCTTGCGGCACATCACGCCGGCAGCGCGAGTGGCGCACAACTCGCCCTGGCACGTTCCCATGCCCACGCGTGTGCGTCGGCGCAGGTTTACCAGGTTGTGCACATGGAGGTTGTCCATTGCGTAGTTTACTTCGCTCACGCTCACGTGCTCGCATTCGCACACGAGAGCGTCTTCAACGATGTCAGTAGTCTGTGCGATAGCCTTGGTGAGCGTTCCGTGGCGTCCCTCGGCAGCCATGACTGCTGTAGTCTTTTTGGGTAGTTCCGTTTTAGGTTCTGAACCTGGAAGGGGAGTGGTTGCTGTCTCGCAAGCCTTGTTGATGTTCAATTTCTTGCAGGCGAGGTTAGTTGCGTCCTCTGCCATCAGGCGGTATGTCATCATCTTTCCGCCTGTGATAGTGATAAATCCAGCGAGTCCGTCGCGAGTCTCGTGGTCGAGGCACACGATGCCGCGGCTGATGCTTCGTCCGCTGGGGTCATTGTCGGCAGCCACAAGCGGCCTTACGCCGGCATAAGCTCGCAGGATGCGTGTTGTTGCCAGTGCGGGGGCGAGTTTTTCGCCTTCGCGCAGCAGCACTTCCACCTCCTGTGGTGTCACTCGCATGTCGTCCACTGTGTCCATGGGCACGCGGTCGCTAGTGGTGCCAATCACGCACACTGTGTCGTCGGGCACGAGGATGTCGGCGTTGGCGGGCTTACGGCAGCGGTTGATAACCATGTTGTTGACGCGGTGGCCAAAGATGAGGAGTGCTCCGCGAGCTGGGAACATGTTCACTGTCACGCCTGCCTTTTGTGCCACGAGAGTGCCCCAGATTCCGGCAGCGTTGATAGTGACTTTAGCGTGAAACTCTTTGTTGATTCCTGTGTGGTGGTCGAGGACTTTGACACCCTCAACCCTGTTCTGATTGATAATTAAGTCGGTGACTTCGTGGTAGGTTAAGGCGTCGGCGCCGTGAAGCTGTGCGTCATAGACGTTGGCCATTGTAAGGCGGAACGGGTCGATTGAGGCATCTGGGATTCTCACTGCTCCGATGAGAGTGGGGTTGACAGACGGTTCAAGTCTTTTTGCTTCCTCGGGGTCGATGATGTCGGCTCTGATTCCTGCTGCATGGCAGGCGTCGACAAATGTCTTCTGATAAGCCAGATCGTCTTCAGGCAGTGTTATAAACAGACCGTCGGTTTCTTCGACGCAGTGTCTTGCGACCTTGCGCAAGGTCATATTTTCCTGGATGCATTCGGTGGCGCTTTCTTTGTCGGTTACAGCATATCGAGCGCCGCTGTGCAATAGTCCGTGGTTGCGTCCCGTGGCACCATAGGAGTAGTCGAAACGCTCTAGCAGCAGCGTCTTGAGTCCTCGCATGGCGCAATCACGAGCGGTGCCGGCACCGGTAATGCCGCCGCCTATCACAATCACGTCATATTCTTTGTGATTCGGTTCCATCCTTCTTTAATTTTTAAGGTGTTGTTGGTGTAGCTTTGTTTGTTTCGGTACAAAAGTAGTGACTTTTTTATAAGTGACAAAATTTTTCGTTAACTTTTTTGTAATAATTTCTTAATAAAATTTTAATATTTTTTATAAGTTATTGATTCATAGTTATGAACGGGTTGTGGAAATTGTGAAAAAAATATCGAGGAGGTAGTGCTGTTTTGGTTTTATGGTGCTTTCAATCAGTTTTATAGTGCTTTCAAATAGAAAATTCAGGCTTTCGTTTTGGCTTTCGTTTTGTGTTTTTGGTTTGTTTTTCGATGTGTCGCTTTTGCTTTTAGTGCTCGAAATGCGTTATTTTTCTTGCAAATTCGCTTAAATTATAGTAAATTTGCAGTGAAATATTGATGGCCTCTAATGAAACGAAACCAAATTAATACTCAATAGTTATGTTAAAGGAAAAACGTCATTCAATCATACTTGATTCACTCATCAAGCACGGTTCGGTCACTGTGAGTGAGCTGGTTGAGAAGCTGAAAGTGTCGTCAGTCACAGTGCGCAAGGACTTGACCGAGCTCGAGAAACTAGGTAAACTTTACCGTAGCCACGGCAAGGCAATCCTCATCAATCCCCACATCAACAACCGCTCGGTGATCGAGAAAGAGAAGATGGCCCCCGACGAGAAACGCGCCATCGGGCTCTCGGCAGCAAGGCTCATCGATCGCGACGACAGCATTATCATTGCGTCGGGTTCTACTGTTCATGCCCTTGCCCATGCCATCCAGCCCATCCACCGTCTCACTGTGGTGAGTGCTTCGCTGGTGGTGAGCGAGATATTGGCTGTAGATGAGAATATCGACCTCATTCAGCTGGGCGGTATGTTGCGTCACAGCAGCCTCTCGGTAGTGGGGCAGTACAGCGAGATGATACTCAACAACTGCTCGTTCAGCAAGCTCTACCTGGGTGTCGATGGCATCGACTTCGAGTATGGCATCACCACCACCGACATGCGCGAGGCCGAACTCAACCGTGTGATGATGAATGTGGCGCAGAAAACCATCGTGCTTGCCGACAGCAGCAAGTTTGGCCGCCGCGGCTTTGCCAAGATAAGCGACATGGAGAATATTGATGTCATCATCACCGATCCCGGCATCAGCGCCAAGGATGCCAAGGCCGTCGAGGAACTGGGCATCGACCTCATCATTGCAAGATAACGATAACCTTGTAACGCAACTATTCACCAATGGTAGAATCTCTCGCAGATTTCGCAGATCTAGTTTATTATAACTGAAAGAAATTAAAATAATTAAAATAATTCAAGTTTCGCAAGCTGTGATTTACTGTCTTATAAAGGAAAAAAACATAAATCGCGCCGATAGGTGCGTGGTCGCCAAGGTGCGACTGTTGATAACCGAGCGTAGCGAGCTCGGCAAAGTGAGCAGCGGCCAGTGGGCGTAGCCCGTGCCGCGATTGCCGAACCTCTGCCAACAATGCGGGGGGGTGAAGTGAGCGTAGCGAACGCAACCCTCGGTTAAAGAAAACAAAGTTGAAGCGTGCAGATGGTGCGCGACTTACCGATGTTAGGCGGTATTTTAACAACATGCGAAACTTGTATAATAATAACTTCTTAAACTCTTAACAAGCTATGAGAAAAATGTTTCTATTGTGCCTCGTGGCTCTGTGTGCCATCGCGGCAAGTGCAGCTACCCAGGTTGTGGCTCACCGTGGCTACTGGGATGCACCGGGCTCGGCCCAGAACTCAATACGCTCGCTCGTCAAGGCCGACTCTATCCATTGCGAGGGGTCGGAGTTTGACGTGTGGATGACCACCGACGGCGTGCTTTTTGTCAATCACGACGAGACAATCAACGGTGTTGAGATACAGAAATCTACCGCAGCCCAGGTGCGCACGCAGCGACTCCCAAACGGCGAACTCATTCCCACGCTCGACCAGTTGCTACGTGCCGGCAAGCGTCTCAAGACACAGCTCGTGTGCGAGCTCAAACCTCATGCCGACAAGCAGCAGGAGGCCCTTGCCGTGAAGAAAATCGTGCAGGAGTTCAAGAAACATGGTCTTGAGAAACGCGTCACCTACATCACTTTCTCGCTTCCTGGCATGAAAGAGCTTATCAAGCATGCACCGCGCGGAACCGAGGTTTATTATCTCAACGGCGAACTCTCGCCAGCCGAGCTCAAGGAAATGGGCGCGGCAGGACTCGACTACCATTACAGCGTGATGCGCAAGCACCCCGAGTGGTACCAGCAGAGCCATGACCTGGGTCTCAAGGTCAACGTGTGGACCGTCAACACTAGCGACGTGATGCAGGAATGCATCGACATGGGCGCCGACTTTATCACCACCAATGCTCCCGAACTGCTGCAGCACATGCTCGCTCACCCCGGCCTTGTGCCTCCGTGCAGCGGCAAGATAGCCTATACCGGACGCATCAACAAGACCAATCCCTTGAGTTACCTCTTTGTCTATCCCGGCACATCTTATAAGGCTGCGTTTAGTGGCAGCGGCATAGACATGCACATGAAACCCGGCAGCGGCTACTTCGAGGTAGTGGTCGATGGAATCAACCCCCACAAGATTTTTGTTGATGAGAACGACTCGACAGTGACTCTGGCTAAAGGGTTGGGCGAAGGCCTCCACGAGGTGGAGGTGTCGCTGGTCTATGAAGGCTATGCCAAGCGCCCCGAGTTTCGCGGTTTCACCCTTCACGATGGCGGCAAGATGGCCCCCGCGCCCAAGTTGCCCGAGCTCAAACTGGAGTTCATAGGCAATAGCATCACCTGCGGCTATGGCAACGAGGCTCCCGACAAGAGCTGCCCCTTTGCCGACTCCACCGAGAACCACTATTTCACCTATGCAGCCCTTGCGGCACGTGCTCTTAACGCCCAAGAGATGGCTGTGGCACGCTCTGGCATAGGCGTGTATCGCAACTACGCTGGCAAGGATGTGCCTAACACTATGACCAAGTGGTATGACTACACCTGCCTTCTCGACAGCACCCAGAAGTGGGACTTCAGTCAGTATCGTCCCGATGTGATTTGCGTAAACCTGGGTACCAACGACCTCAGCACCAAGGGGTATAATATCGACACCTATGAGCAGTACTATCTGCGCTTCGTGCGTCATCTCCACGAAGTCCAGCCCCAGGCCAAGATTGTGGCCCTCACAGGCTCGATGCTGGGCGGCACACCCCTCAAGGAGCAGAAGGCTGCCCTCGACCACGTGGGTGAGATAGTCAAAGCCGAGGGAATCGACTATTACCGTTTCGACATGAGCCTGCAAGACGGTTCGCTGGGCTACGGCGCCTCATGGCATCCGTCCATGCGCCAGCACCAGAAGATGGCATCCGAACTCATCCCGTTCCTGCGCTCAATAATCAAATAAAAGAGCATCACCCACTTTTTAGCCCATCATCTTTCGTTTTTCGTAGAAAATCACTAACTTTGTGGGTTAATTGTAAAACTAAACGAAATGGAGAGCGAAGGCAAAGTGTTTCAGGCTTCTACCGACATGGCTGTGCCCATGGCGGTTTATACCTCGGTAATGTCGATGCTGTGGGTGTTCAATGATATGATGCTGTTCATGGACTCTTTGTTCATGATTATGCTCATCATGGGTCCCGTGGTGCTCTACTTGATGCAGCGCAAGTGCCGCAAGGAGGCTGGTCCCGAGTGCGGTGTGGCAGCGCTGTGGCGCATGGGGGTTATCACCATTTTTCTGGGCACGGTGTTCACGCTCTTGCTCACATTCTGCATCCTTGAGTATGTGCGGCCGTCGTTCTTTTACGACCAGTTGCAATTCATGGCGCAGAGCTATGAGCAGATGCCCGAAATGAAAAGCAGCGAGGTTCTCACTGTCATACAAGCGATGATCGACAACGACGACTTGCCGTCGGCATGGCAGATCTCGCTGAGTATGTTCTGCGCTACCAACGTGAGTGGCTCGGTGATGAGTCTGTTCACCGCTCTTGTGGCATCACGAAAATAAAATAAGAAAAAACGAAAATTCAATAAAAAAGATATGAACATATCAGTAGTAGTTCCGCTATATAACGAGGCGGAGTCGCTTCCCGAGCTTGCCTCATGGATTGAGGATGTGATGAATAAAAACGGATTCACTTATGAAATCCTGTTTGTCAACGATGGTAGCACCGATGACTCGTGGAACGTGATAGAAGGCCTTAACAAGAGTAATCCTTGCATCAAGGGCGTCAGCTTCCGCCGCAACTATGGCAAGTCGCCAGCCCTTTTCACCGGTTTTGAGCGTGCGCAGGGCGACGTGGTCATCACCATGGATGCCGACTTGCAGGACAGCCCCGACGAGATCCCCGAGCTCTATCGCATGATTACCGAGGACGGTTATGACCTGGTGAGCGGGTGGAAGAAGAAACGCTACGACCCGCTGTCAAAGACTATTCCCACCAAGCTTTTCAACGCCACAGCACGCAAGGTGAGCGGCATACACAACCTGCACGACTTTAACTGCGGACTCAAGGCCTATCGACGCGAGGTGGTCAAGCACATCGAGGTGTATGGCGACATGCACCGCTACGTGCCTTACCTCGCCAAGAACGCTGGTTTCAACAAGATTGGCGAGAAGGTGGTGCAGCACCAGGCCCGCAAGTATGGCGTGACTAAATTCGGTCTTGACCGCTTTGTCAACGGTTATCTTGACCTGCTCACGTTGTGGTTCCAGGCCAAGTTTGGCGTGAAGCCCATGCACTTCTTCGGACTCATGGGCAGCCTCATGTTCCTCATCGGTTTCATCGCAGTGATTCTAGTGGGTGCTATCAAGCTCTTTAACATGTGGGCAGGCAACCATTACATCCTGGTGACCGACTCGCCTTACTTCTACCTCTCGCTCACAGCGATGATCATAGGTTCGCAGCTTTTCCTTGCTGGTTTCCTGGGCGAGCTCATAATTCGCAACTCACCCGAGCGCAATCGCTACGAGATATCTAAAGAACTGGAATGATGAGGAAATGCGTGTTACTGCTGGCTGGTCTAGTCCTGCTCATTGCCGCATCGTGTGGCGATGGCAGTTGCTATGACAACAGCAACAGTCTGCCGCTGGTCAGGTTTTATGCCTCGGGTGGCGGACAGGTCACTGTTTCGGGTGTGTCGTTGCGAGGCATCGATGCACCAGCCGACAGCATGCTGGTGAAAAATCAAGCTTTGAGCGAGACCTACTTGCCGCTGCGTGCCACCCGCGAGTCAACGCAATGGATCATCGAGGTGGCTGCCGTGGGCGGCAGTGGTTCGTTGAGCGACACCCTCACTGTGGATTACAAGTCGATACCTTATTTTGCAAGTGCCGAGTGTGGCGCGATGTATAGTTTTGAACTCAAGAGCGTGGACATCACCCATCACATGATAGACTCGGTGGTGGTGATGCAGCCTGTGGTCAAAAACGAGGCTCACGAAACCATGCGCATCTATTTCAAGAAACAGTGATGAAAAATATATTGTGCTACATATTGCTTGCCCTTGCAGCCGCGATGACATTGCCTTGCAATGCTTCGCCTGCCGACAGCACTCTGGTTGACTCGGTCGGCATAGCTCCGGCTCCGTCGCGCAGGCACATCACCCCCGTCAAGCCCGAGACCAATACCGTGCTGCTTCCCGGCAAGGGTGTGGACAATAAACTGCTGGAGCAATATCTCACTGGCGACACTCTCAAGGCGCAGGAAGAGGCTAGGCGAGACTCCGTCAAGCGTGCCTACACCCGCTATCCCAAGCTCACCGACATCGCTGTGGGTTTCAACTTTGTTGACCTGGTGCTGGGCGCTGCCGGACAGGACCACATGAATGTGGACGTGAACCTCACGCTCAACATGTGGAACCGTCTGCAGCCTGTGCTTGAACTGGGCATGGGGCACGCCAAGAGTACCCCCGACGGCAAGAACTACACCTACAACGGCAAGTGGTCGCCATTTGCTCGCGTAGGTGCCAACTATAACTTCATGTTCAAGAATTCGCCCGACTATCAAGGCATCGTGGGTGTGCGCCTGGGCGGCAGCACGTTCAGGTATGAGATCACCGACATTCACCACCACAACGGCTATTGGGGAGAGGATGTGACTACACAGATAACTGGTCAAAAGGGCAGTGCACTGTGGTGTGAAATCGTGGCCGGACTCAAGGTAAAGATAGTCAAGCAGGTATCGCTAGGCTGGCAGGTTAAGTTCCACACTCTGCTCAGCGAGGGCAAGTCACCGCAGGGCAAGCCTTGGTTTATCCCGGGTTACGGCACCCGTGGCGGTAGTTTGGCATTCGCTTTTAATGCTTATTACACGATTCCGCTACACAAATCTCCTGCGGTCAGCGAAAAAGGCAGTATAGCCGAGGAATAATGGTAATTTTTTTTAAGGTCAAAACAGCAGTTAATCAGAGTGTTGGTTAGCTGCTGTGTTTTTAGCATGAAACTTTTTTTGAAAAAACGCTTGCCATTAACTAAAAAAGTTGTACCTTTGCAGTCGGGTAAGTCCTATACGGCCAGCTCCCCGTGAATCCCCCAGGTCTTGACCGAAGCAAGGGTAGCAGGTTGTAGCGGCGCGATGTAGATCGCTTGCCCATTTGCCTCCATAGCTCAGTTGGCCAGAGCACGTGATTTGTAATCTCGGGGTCGTTGGTTCGAATCCGACTGGAGGCTCAAAAAGCAATGCTGAAAAGCGTTGCTTTTTTTGGGTTAGGCTCTCTTGGTTTTCTAGATATTCTAGGTCTAAAAATCCGCTGATCCCATATCGTCCGCCATCCCATCCTGCCATTAAGTTTCCTCCATTATCTCCAGTCCCCGCGCGGATTACACAGATCTCACGGATTATTTCGGATTAGCGGCTAATTGACGACGGAGTCGTCACATTGCATCGTAACCGATGGTCGTAGACCGTCGGGTAAAGTAACACACCCCATCCGAC
>NZ_JAZLLZ010000058.1:0-4431 GCF_045598405.1 Sodaliphilus sp. | reverse complement strand
TTACCTGCCGGTTGTTGTTGTTGCCATTTGGACCGTTTGTGTTTTGAAATTCAATTTGCTAGTTGCGTTTGAGTGCTTTATTCTGCTGGAAGGCTTGGTAGGCTGCGCGGGCCAGGGCATAGTATTTGGCATAGTCGCTTGCCGGATAGATGCCTTGGTTCTTTGAGCGCTGGGTGATGATGGTGATGGTTCCGTCGGCAGTTTCGTAGTGCTGGCTGAACGTGCCTAGTTCGTTCGTCTCGTTGATAGAGTCGGGGAGTGCCTCAACGCTGTACCCTTCGGGTATTTTCACTGTTATTGTGTCGTTGTCGCAGTAGCCTATGAGTTCGATGGGCAGCTTGCGCGTTGATGTCATGTCGCGCGGTTTGTCGCTGGAATGAAGCACGCCTGCTGGCACTAGCATGCGCGAACCCATCACCGATGCATATTTGCTGGTAGTGGCGGTTGCGTCGATTGTGATGTCGGGTGTGGTGAACGGTTGCTTGTGCGCTGTGATGTCGTAGTCTCCTTCGAGTTGCGGTGCTGGGCAGTGGAACTTCTTTGTGAGTGCGATGCGTTTATCTCTGTCATCTTTGTAGATGAGCGACATGTGGTCTTCATACTGCTCGTTGCTAGACACTTGGTTCAGATGCATGGTTGCAGCTCCTGTTGCCTCTAGGTTTACATCAAGCCGCGTGTCCTGGGAGTTGTCCTGTGCCTTGTGGCTGGGCAGGGTAGCCACCTTGCCGCCATCGGGGGTGATGAGCAGTGCCTGATGACCTGCGATGTTGTCGTGCACATATCCCAGTGGCAGACGAGGGTTGGTGCATTCTAGCCAGATGGTGTCATTGCCGATTACAGCGGCAGCGATGGCGTGGTTGAACTGATTGGCACTGGCAAAGTCGGGAAGGATGCTCTTGCGGTTGGTGCTGATGATTGCGTAGAGAGACTTGATGCCTACGCATTCGAGCATGGCGCACATGTAGTTAGATAACCCCTTGCAGTCGCCAAAGCCTGTGCGGCACACGTCGGTGGCTGCAAAGGGCTGCATGCCTCCGATGCCTAGCTGGATGCTCACGTAGCGGGTTGTTTTCTCAAGGTGGTTGTAGAGCACTGCTAGTTTAGCATGATCGTCCTTGCAGGTGTCGGTCATCGCGTGCAGCATGCTTTGCGTCTCGGGCGATAGCACGGTGCGGTCGTTGCGCAACGAGTAGATCCACTGGCCAAATTCCTGCCAGTTGCCGCCTGTGCCTTTGTTGCCCAGGTATTCAAACTGCGACGGTGCGAAATAAACCATGGGCAGCACTTCGCGCGACGCAGGGGCATTCGGCTCGTAGTCGATGGGTTTCATGCTGTTGACCGCCACTGTGAAGCGGTCAGTGTCACCCGCCTTGTCGTGCTGCACCTTGATGTCGCCATTTAGCACCTTGTAGCGGCACATCATCGACGCTGGTGCCTCGAGCGTGTAGATTGCCTTATCGACCTGCACATTGTAGGCCTCGGCTGGCACGAATGTGGGGAACATGATGACACTGCCGTCCATCTCAGAGGTCCATTTGTACTCTATGGTGATGGGATAGCGCGGCGGGGTGTAGTTGTGATACATCGTGTAGTAGTCGGTTGCCATTTCGCTGGTGTAGTCGGTGCGTTTCAAGTCGCCTTTCTTGATTTTCTTGATGACGTTGCCGCTGTCGTCGGTGACAATGGCTTCGAATGCGGTGAGTTTGTCGTGCTTGCTGCATTCTTCGCTCCAATGAGCAGCCCAGTCGCTGCGGTCGTTGAGCAGACGGTAAACACAGCGGTTGGTGACCGTGGCCTTACTTGGCTTGGCACATACTACCTGCGTGCTGGCATCGAGCACGATGACGTCCTGAGCGCTGGCTGCTGTGGCGAGTAATGTACAGGCAATAATGGTGGTGGCTATTGATTTCATTGTGCGGTTTTTTTAAGGACGATAATCTCTGAAGCTGCCTTGACAACCTCGTCAAAGAATGCTTTGACCTGCTCATAATCGGCAGGGGCGAAGAGTGTCTTGCCCACGCTCATTGTGCATGTGGTGGTGATGCCGCCTGGTGTGGGAGAGCAGATGAACTTGAACGATAGAGAGCCGTCGGGGTTCTTGAACATCAGGTTCTTGGGTTGCTCCTCGATGGTCACGCCCTCGGGCAAATCTATCTTGCACGTAACCTGAGTGGTTGCCACGCTAGGCATCTCGATGGGCATCTCGCGGGTGTCGGATGTGAAGGGTGATGTGCTCATGAGGTTGTCGATGAGCGGCTTCACGTAAATGAGGTCGCCAGCCGACTCGCATTGTGCGGTGAAACCATAGTTGACTTTGAGCGAGGGGGCATAGTCGGTCATGCCCTCGTGGGTGAAGGAAGTGATTTCCATGTTGTCTTCTTTCTCAATATCCTTGATGAACTCTGTGCTATCTTTGGCCAGCTTGAAGTGAGTCCTTAACCCCATTGCCGAGAGTCCGCCCAGTTTCTCGCTGCGTGTGCCGGTGATTGTGCCGTCGGGCTGGAGCGATGCATTGATGTAGGCAATGGTAGAGGCGTTAGTGACTTTGGAGATGTCAAGCCAGTCGGCATGCTTTTCGTCGTAGATGATGCGTGCTTTCTCGGCGAGCAAGAGACTGGGAATCACGTTGATATATCCGTCCTCGGCCGAACCGTCGAGATAAAACATTTTCTCACCGTCTTTCACTGCAACCACAAAGGTGGATAATGCCTGTATTGTGGGGCTGGCAAAGGGCAGCAGTCCCTCATCGCGGGTGCGCAGCACCACGGGATAGGCGTTGAGGCCTGCGTCGCGCAGCATGCCTATGAGCAGGATGTTGATGTCGGAGTTCTTGCCGCTGCCGTTTTTCAGAATTGTGCTAGCCTTCTCACTGGCAAAGAGCGCATAGTCCTTATTCCATTTCACCTTGGCTTTGAGCGACTTGTAGATGGTTGCGATTTTCTCCTCGGTAGTTGCATCGGCGGGGATTGCGGGCATCTGGTCTTTGAGATAGTTCTTGTTGAGCATCTTGCCCAGGTCATCACTTTCCATGAGTGTCTTGTCGATGTCGCTCCAAGTGGTGGCAAAATTCTTGTAGGTGCTTCCGGGAATTTCCACGGTGCGCAGTTCTGCTGCCACCTTCTGGCCGTAGTTGCGGGGGTTGAAGCAGAACGGCTCTTTGCGCAGTTCGGGCAGATTGTAACCATAGTAGTTGTAATCACCGCAGTTGCACTGCATGGTGCCGCCTCGCATTGAGAGTGTCATGCGGTTTTGCTTGTGCGCGCTGCCAAGGTGATGCAGTCCGGTTTCTACAAGGTTGAACTTGAAATACTCTGGTGCGATGAAATTATAATAGGTGAACTTCACGGGAATAGACTCCTGGGCCTCCCAGTCATCAACTAGGTAGAAGTAGTCGTTGAGTGTGGTGTATTCATACTCGATGATGCTCCCTTCGGTTACCTGCGGCACGGTGAACTTGGTGCGTCGCGTCGTCTTGGAGATATCCTCGTGGAAAATCATTTCCTTGTTCATTTGTGTCTTGACAACCTTGCCGTCAACGAGGTTGAACGAGGCGGCTTTTAGGCTTTCCAGAATTTCGCGCCCCTTGGGATTACCGCTGTTGTAGCGGTAAAGGATAGTACCGTTGGCCCAGTCTTTTCCTTGTGCTTTGAGCACCTTGATGCGGCATTTCACCGTAGTGCGTAACTTGAAGTCATCGCCCACGTAATCTACTCTTGCGGTAGTTTCCTTGTGGAGAATCACAGCCTCGGCTTCGGGGTTGGGTTCGTAGGTTGTCATTGTGAGTTCCTCTTGCGTGGGCTTGCCCCACTTGATGCTGGGTTTGTCCTGGGCTGTTGCGCTTATTGCCGCAAGCAGCAATGCCAGGCATGTGATTGTGCGGATGATGTTCATAATTTATTCTTTTTTGATTTTTAATGCAAAGTTAGACGAAATTGAAAAAAACTGTGGTACACTATTGGGTGTATTATTTTGCACAAATGTGTAAAAAGTAATATTTGGCTTGTGATAACGATTTTGTCACGATGCAAAGTTACGTCGTTTTTTTGTTAATTCAAAGCAAAAACGGAAAAAAGTGATATCATTTTTAAAAATGTAATTATTTGATTATCAGAAAAGTACGAAAAAATAATCTCATTCGGTCCTCATTCTCTTGCACAGAGTATTGGATTAGGGTTATATATGCCTAAAGTGTGAGAAAAAACTCAACTTTAGCATTTGATAATAAATATTGCAAATTTATTGTCCGGCAGGACAATACCTGAATAACCCCCAGCGCCGAACGAAGTGGCGGTGGCAGGAGCTGCTGCTGTACCAGCCGATGCAGCCTCAAACGCGGCAGAAACATCTTCATAGTTTGTGGTTGTGCCGCCAATTGTTACACTGAATGCATCCTCTGCTCATGCAGTTGCAGGGCTCATCGCCATCATGCCC
>NZ_JAZLLZ010000057.1:0-8115 GCF_045598405.1 Sodaliphilus sp. | reverse complement strand
TTCAGTGTAACACGCAGTTTTTTTGACATAAGAACATAAGGACAGAAGAATAAAATTTCTTTTAATTATTTTAATTTCTTTCAGTGTAACACGCAGTTTTTTTGACATAAGAACATAAAGACAGAAGAATAAAATTTCTTTTAATTATTTTAATTTCTTTCAGTTTAAATACTCGTAATCAGTAGTTTAATATAGAATTGATATGATAAATTTCACCCCGCTTGTCAGGGGGCATTTCAGGAGCCGCCTTGAGCAGCAGACTCGATACATCCGGTATGCCGACAGTGTGCAGCAAGGCACGCTGGTCTCTCTTGTGGAGAAGGCTGCCTTGACGCAGCTGGGGCGCAAGTATGACTTCTCGACGTGCCGCACCTACCGCGACTTTGCCAGCCGCGTGCCTCTCTACACCTATGAGGACCTGCGCCCCACGGTGATGCGCATGATCAAGGGCGAGAAGGACCTGCTGTGGCCCGGACGTGTGATGAACTTCGCGCAGTCGTCGGGCACGTCGGGAGGCAAGAGCAAGTACATTCCCATCACGCAAGACTCGTTCAAGCTCAACCATTACCAGGGTGCGAGCGATGTGGTGGCGCATTACCTGAACCTCAACCCTAGCAGCCGCATCTTTGCTGGCAAGGCACTCATACTGGGTGGCAGTTTTGCCAATGAGCTTGAGCTGCCGCGAGGGGTGATGGTGGGCGACCTCTCGGCCAACCTCATCGAGTTTATGAATCCGCTCGTCAACCTCATGCGTGTGCCTAGCAAGAAAGTTGCGCTCATGGAACGCTGGGAGGAGAAACTGCCTGCGCTGGTCGATGCGAGCATGAATGAGGATATCACTAATTTGAGCGGCGTGCCGTCGTGGTTTCTCACTCTCATCAAGGAGGTGATGAGCCGCAAGGGTGTGCAGTGTCTGCACGAGGTGTGGCCCCACCTTGAGGTGTTTTTCCACGGGGGTATCTCGTTTGCTCCTTACCGCAAGCAGTATGAGCAGCTGTGCGACATGAGCAAGATGCACTTCCTTGACACCTACAACGCCAGCGAGGGATTCTTCGCTGTGCAGTCGTCGTGGGACACCACGGCAATGATGCTCCTGCTCGACGTGGGCGTGTTCTATGAGTTCATACCCATCGAGGATGCCGAGAGCTGCACTCCCGAGGTGTATCCGATATGGGAAATCGAAGCCGGCAAGACCTATGAGCTGGTGATCACCGCATGCAACGGACTGTGGCGTTACCGCCTGGGCGACACCGTGCTCGTGGAGCAGCTCAACCCGGTGAAGATCAAGATTGCAGGCCGCACCAGCTGCTTCATCAATGCCTTTGGCGAGGAGCTGATGGTGCACAATGCCGACCACGCCATCACCGCGGCATCGCATGCCACAGGCATCAACGTGCTCAACTACACCGCCGCGCCAGTCTTTGCCACAACAACCACGCGCGGACGCCACGAGTGGCTCGTGGAGCTGGACCGTGAGCCGGAGTCGATGGAGCAGTTTGCCCAGGTGCTCGATGCCACGCTCAAGAGCGTGAACAGCGACTACGAGGCCAAGCGCACCGGCGACATCTTCCTCGACCCACCCACCGTGAGGGTGGTGCCACGCGGCACATTCGACCAGTGGCTCGCTGCCCACGGCAAACTGGGAGGGCAGCGCAAGGTGCCGCGCCTGAGCAACGACCGTCACATCGTGGATGAAATTTTACGATGACGATGCGCTCGCTTCGCTCGCTACGATGACGATGCGCTCGCTTCGCTCGCTACGATGACGATGACTCTTCCTTTTACGATGACGATGCGCTCGCTTCGCTCGCTACGATGACGATGACTTTTTACAATAACTCTTTTTTATGGAAAGGATAATGCAGTATGTGTGGCAGCACCGGTTGTGGTGCAGTGAGGACATGGTGACCAACGATGGCCGCCGTGTGCGTGTGCTTGACCCCGGCATGCTCAACACTGATCAGGGTCCCGACTTTTTCAACGCCAAGGTGGAGATTGACGGCAACGTGTGGGTGGGCAATATCGAAATCCACGTGCGTGCCAGCGACTGGCGGCGCCATGGCCACGACTCCGATAAGGCTTACGACAGCGTGATACTGCATGTGGTGGAGAAGGATGACGCGCCGGTGTACCGCACCACGGGCGACCGCATCCCGCAACTCGTGTTGCAGGTGGCGCCGCGGTTCACCGAGAGCCTTGACCGCCTCATCAACTCCCGCACCGAGATACCCTGCGCAGCATCGCTGCACACACTGCCACGGCTCGCTATAACCGACTGGATACAGTCGCTCGCCTTCGAACGCCTCCACAGTAAGGTGGAGCGCATCGCCCAACTGCACAGTGCCACCTGCGGCAACTGGGAGGAGGTGTGCTACGTGACCCTGTCGCGCAACCTGGGATTCGGCGTGAACAGCGACGCCATGGAGCGGCTGGCGCGGCGCACGCCGTTGCGGCTGCTGCACAAGCACAGCGACTCGCTGTTCCAGATAGAGGCGTTGCTCTACGGCCAGGCGGGCATGCTCGATGCCAAGACCGCAGCCACCGACGCCTATGCGCAGCAGCTAGCGCGCGAATACTCGTTCCTGTCCAACAAATTCTCCTTGCAGCCCATGGAGGGCGAGGCGTGGAAAGTGTTCCGCATGCGTCCGCAGAATTTCCCCTACCGTCGCATCGCGCTCATGGCACACTACATCGAGGGAGGTTTCAACCTGATGCAAGCCATCCTCGACGCCAGCAGCGAGAAGGAGCTGCGTCAGTTGTTCAGGGTGGAATTGAGCGGCTACTGGTCAACCCACTACACTCTGGGCAAGGAGAGCAACATGACCACCCGCGCCCTGGGCGAACGCTCCATCGACATCATACTCATCAACACCGTTGCCCCACTCTACTATGCCTACGGCGAGATAACGGGCAGCGAGAAATACATAGACCGTGCCGTGTCGCTGCTTGAAGAACTGCGTCCTGAGGAAAACTCCATAGTCCTTGCCTTTGCGGCTGCCGGCCTGAAAAGCGACAGTGCCCTCGCCTCGCAGGCCCTCATCCAGCTCAAGCACGAATACTGCGACGCCCGCAAGTGCATTTACTGCCGCTGGGGCCACAAGTTCCTCTCCGCCGCCGCAAAGCAGAGGTGAAGCACTTGTTTGTTTCGCAAAAAAGTAGTACCTTTGCTACGAGGGTTTTATATTGATGCATTTTCATAGCACTCCCCGCGCGGATCTCGCAGATCACACGGATGAAATTTATTCAAAAATAATATCCTCGAAATCCGTGAATCTGCGCGGGGGGTCAGCAAAAAACTCTATCGGTGAATATTCACCTGAAAAAGAAAATTTTATTAAACAAAAACTACAAAACAAATCAAGATATGAAGAAATCACTCATAGCATTGTTTCTGGCAGGTGCCAGCCTCACGCCTGCCGTGGCCGATGTGGTCACCCCCGAGAGCACAGGATTCAAGTTTACCGACACCAAGGTGGTGAAGGACACCCCCATCAAGGACCAGTATGAGACAGGCACCTGCTGGTGCTTCTCGATGTGTGCCTTCATGGAATGTGAGATTCTGCGCACGAGCGGCCGTGAGGTGGACTTGAGCGAGATGTATGTGGTGCGCATGCTCTACCCCGAGAAGGCGCAGAAATTCATGCGCATGGAGGGCGAGATGCGCTTCAACCAGGGCGGTGGCATCCTTGATGTGCCCTACGCCTGGGACAAGTATGGCATGGTGCCAGAGAGCGTCTATAACGGCATGGGATATGGCGAGGAGAAGCACGACCACCGCGAGCTCGTTGCCGGCATGAAAGGCTACATGAAAGGTATCGTAGCCAAACCCGGCACCCGCTACACCACAGCATGGAAGGGAGCCATCAACGGCATCCTCGATGCCTATCTGGGCAAGGTGCCCGAGACGTTCACCGTAGATGGCAAGGAGTACACCCCCAAGACCTACGCGCAGTCGCTGGGACTCAACATGAAGGACTATCAGGCGTTCTCGTCGTTCACGCATCACCCGTTCTACGAGGAATTTATCATCGAGATACCTGACAACTGGCTGTGGGCTAAAATGAAGAACGTGCCTCTCGACGAGATGGAACAAATCGTTGACAATGCCATAGGCAGCGGTTATGCCGTGGCGTGGTCGGCCGACATGAGCGAGAAGACATGGCAGTGGGACAACGGATATGCTATCATGCCCGCGCCCAAATCGATGAGCAAGCAAGAGCAGGCACGCTGGGACAAACTGCCCCAAAAAGACCGCAACGTCGAGATGTATAAGTACGACGGTCCTCAACCCGAGATTGAGGTGACGCAAGAGGTGCGCCAGCGCATGTTTGACTCATATGAGACCGTAGATGACCACCTCATGGTCATCGTGGGCATCGCCCGCGACCAGAAGGGCAACAAGTATTACAAGGTGAAGAACTCGTGGGATACTAACCAGATTTACGATGGTTACATCTATGTGTCAAGCGCCTATTTCCGCGCCAAGACCATCAACATCCTCACCCACCGCGCCGCTGTGCCCCACAGCATAGCAAGCAAGTTTTAAAGTGGCTTTACATAATATGTAACTATTCACCAATGGAACTCCCCGCGCGGATCTCACTGATAACACTGATTTATAATAACTGAAAGAAATTAAAATAATTAGAATAATTTCTTATTCAGTTAAATCAGCGCAATCTGTTGTAGCTATACTACAATAGATTTTTTGCAGGTTCCCCGCGCGGATCTCACTCACACATGATTTTGTAATGAGAGGCTGAAAGCCGACACGCAGAACGCAGTTCTGCACATAACCCTGTCCTAACTGAGCGCAAGCGAAGGCAGGGCAGGGTAAACGCGATATACTGTACCCCGGTTGAAGACCGCAACCTTGCACGTTTCGAGGTAGCGGTCTTCAACCGCGATTTTGTTACACTTCACACCCCCCCACCCGCAGTCCGCAGGTCTGCGACCAGCGGTTAACCAAAGTTACGACCTCCCTGAGGTCTAAAAAATCCACTATATATTTTCAATGAAAAAAAATCAGTGAGATCCGCGCGGGGAGTTCCATTGGTGAATAGTTACCCCTCTATGGATTGCTACCCTTTATGGATTGGGTAGGGGTTCTACTGTCTGGTCATCATACCATGTTGAGTACATGAGGTAGTTGCGGGCGATTTTGACGTTGATTTCGCTTGCTTGGGCGGGATCGACCATTTTCTTGAACTTGGCGGGGCTGCCAGCCCAGAGTTCGTTGGGGCCTATCTGTGTTCCGCCGAGGACTACGCTGCCGGCAGCTACGATTGCACCCTCGCCCACCACGGCGTGGTCCATGACCACAGCTCCCATTCCGATGAGTGCCTTGTCGCATATCTTGGCGCCGTGTATCACCACGTTGTGGCCCACCGACACGTCGTTGCCTATCTCGGTGACGCTTTTCTCATATAATGTGTGCACGACGGTGTTGTCCTGTATGTTGACGCGATCGCCTATGGTGATGGTGTTGACGTCGCCACGCAGCACTGCGCCGAACCATATGCTACACCCATCGCCCATTGTGACGTCGCCCACGATGGCGGCGTTGTCGGCAAGGAAACAGTTTTTACCTATCTTGGGGATGAAGCCCCTTACTTGCTTGATTAATGCCATAATATTTGTATTTGTTAGTTTTTATATATTGCTACAATATCGCCTGTTATTCAGATATTGTCCTACTGGACAATAATTTAGCAAAAATTACATTATCCTGCGAAACTTGAATTTATTTATATGCTAGACTGTAAATTACAGTTTGCAAAACCCTTGTATGGCTTACAGTTCCCGTGTCTTTGCGGCTAGCCATTGTGCCTCGTCGGGGGTGAGGAAGGGGGTGAGTCGGTCGCGCACTGTGCGGTGGTAGTCGTTGATCTGCTTTATCTCAACGGGGGTGAGCATCGCGAGGTCGATAAGGTTGAGGTCGTAGGGGAAGAGTGTGAGTGTCTCGAAGCGGTAGAAGGTGCCGTAGTCTTGGGTCTTCTCTCCTTCAACGACTAGCAACAGGTTCTCGGTGCGTATGCCGTACTGTCCTGCCTTGTAAAGTCCGGGCTCGTTGCTCACCACCATGCCGGGCTCGAGGGGCGTGGGATTGATCTGCATGCGAATGCCGTGAGGTCCCTCGTGGCAACTGAGGAAGTGCCCCACGCCGTGGCCTGTGCCGTGCATGAAGTTCATGTTCTCGTCCCACAGCGGCTGGCGTGCGAGCAGGTCGAGGTTGACACCGCAGATGCCTGCGGGGAAGTTGGCGCGCGATAGTGCCAGGTGTCCCTTGAGCACTAGGGTGAAGTCGTGTTTCTCCTGTGCCGTGGGGTTGCCCAGGGTGACGGTGCGTGTGATGTCGGTGGTGCCGTCGAGGTATTGTCCGCCCGAGTCGATGAGCAGCAGTCCCTCGGGTTTGAGGGTGTAAGCGCTCTCGTCATCGGCCTGATAGTGGACGATAGCACCGTGGTCGCGGTAGCCGCATATCATGGCGAAGCTGTCGTCGCGGTAGTTCTCGCCGCGTGCGCGCTCCTGCTTGCCGCGTGTCCACACATCGACCTCGCTGATGCTGCCGCTGGCAACATTCTCTTCCAGCCACTTGAACAGACGCACCAGCGCCACGCCGTCGCGCTCCATGGCCCGGCGTGTGCCGTCGATCTGCACATCGTTTTTCACAGCCTTGATTGCCACGATGGGCGAAGCGGCATAAACCTTCATGCAAGGCATTGCGGCTGCCAGAGCATCGCTCACGCGGTCGGGGTCGATGAGCACGGTGTCGTGCTCGCTGCGACGCTCGAGATAGCGGGTCACGTCGTCATAGTCGCGCACGCGCACGTTATATCGTTTGAGGTGGCGCTCCACCTCGTCGGTGACTTTGTTCCTGTCAATGAACAGGCTGCAATCGTTCTCGCTCACATAGGCAAAAGCGATGGCTACCGGTGTGAACTCAACGTCGCTACCACGCAGGTTGAACAGCCATGCTATCTCGTCGAGCGAAGCGATGAACATGGCATCGGCGCCGGCGTCTTCAACGCATCCGAGCACGCGCTCGAGCTTGCTGGCCACAGTCTCGCCGGCAAGAGCCTCGTCGTGCACATAGGCAGTGGCCGAGGGGCGTGCAGGGCGATCTTTCCACACGAGGTCGGCAGGATAGAACTCGGTAGCCAGCATGAAGCCGTTCTCGCCGCAGAAGCGTTCGAGAGCGTTGGCCTCGACACAGGAGAACAAGCGCCCGTCAATGCCTATCACCGATTCTAATTCTAGATTATGCTGCATCCATTCTTCGACGGTGGGTTCGCCAGGAATGTGTTCTTTCACAAGCTCAAACTCGGTGCCCTCGAGCTGCATGGCAGCCTGAATGAAGTAACGCGAATCGGTCCACAAGGCCGCCTTGTCGAGGGTGACCACTGCCGTGCCGCTGCTGCCGGTGAACCCGGTGAGCCAGTCGCGGAATTTCCAGTAGTCGCTCACATACTCGCTGTGATGGGGGTCGGTGCCGGGAACTATCACGGCATCCACATTGACGCGACGCATGGCATCGCGCAAAGCTTCAAGATGTTGGTTGGTTGTTGACATATATAGTTAGGTCTAATATTTTATTTACCGTCGCAACGCATCGGGAATGCGCACAAGCATAGCATCCAGCACCATAAGCCGCAACGGCGCAAGAAAAACGGTCAATATCGCATGCAATAGTTTCATGAATGCAAATTTACACATTTAGACGTAACCAGCAATCAGAAATAGCAATATTTTTTAAAAACTCATGCAGCACAGAGTGAATTTTGCAAACTCCCCCACCGAGATTTTTTGCAAGCTCCCCCACCGAGGCACAGAGGGCACAGAGATTATTATCCTCAACCCCAAGAGACAAGGCGCTGCGCTTGAAATTTACTAAAAATAGTAACTATTCAGCAATGGTATTTTGGGTAATTTCCCCGCGCGGATCTCACTGATAACACAGATTTAATGATAACTGAAAGAAATTAAAATAATTAGAATAATTTCTTATTCAGTTAAATCAGAGCAATCTGTTGTAACTATACTACAATAGATTTTTATCCGCGCGGGGATCTCACATGATTTTGTAATGAGAGGCTGAAAGCCGACACGCAGAAC
>NZ_JAZLLZ010000056.1:0-6599 GCF_045598405.1 Sodaliphilus sp. | reverse complement strand
TCAGTTAAATCAGAGCAATCTGTTGTAACTATACTACAATAGATTTTTATCCGCGCGGGGATCTCACATGATTTTGTAATGAGAGGCTGAAAGCCGACACGCAGAACGCAGGTCTGCACATAACCCTGTCCTAACTGAGCGCAAGCGAAGGCAGGGCAGGGTAAACGCGATACACTGTACCGCGGTTGAAGACCGCAACCTTGCACGTTTCGAGGTAGCGGTCTTCAACCGCGATTTTATTACACTTCACCCCCCCACCGGCAGTCGTTTCACTCCCTTCGGTGGGGGTTATGTGCCCAAAGCAAGCTTTGTGCGTGTCGGCTTTCAGCCTCAAATTGTTAATATATTTTCAATGAAAAAAAATCAGTGAGATCAGTGAGATCCGCGCGGGGAGTTCCATTGGTGAATAGTTACGCCCATATGTCCATTTGTCTATAAAAATAGAAGAAAAGTAGATTTTTTCTTTATACCTAAAAAAAACATTGTAACTTTGTAACGTGAAAAGAAATATCATTTAAAATGAGAAGACTGATTTTTGCATTCTTAATGCTAATTACTATGACCACTGCCGTGCAGGCAGCGGTGATCAATGGAGTGCTTGTCGATGCTACCGACACTACTGCACTCATCGGAGCTTCGGTGCGACTGCTCAAGCCCACCAAGGACAGCACGCTCGTGAAAGGAACAACCACCGACGCCAATGGTCTCTTCGACCTCAAAGGCGTTTCGGCAGGCAAGTATGTGCTTAAACTCAGCTACGTGGGATATAACGACGAACTCAAGCACGTGACCGTGGGGCAGGACGGGCGCAACGTCAACCTGGGCGTGATAAGCATGTCGCCCAGCGCCATCATGCTCAAGGAAGCTGTTGTGGTGGGCGTCAAGACTCCCATAACCGTCAAGGAAGACACTATCGAGTACAACGCCGACACCTACAAGACCCAGCCCAATGCTGTGGTTGAGGACCTGCTCAAGCGTCTCCCCGGCGTGGAGGTGGATGCCCAGGGCAAAATCACTGCCAACGGCAAGGACGTCAAGAAAATACTCATCGACGGCAAGGAGTTCTTTGCCGACGACCCCAAGATGGCATCTAAGAACCTGCCAGCCAACATGATCAACAAGCTGCAGGTCATCGACCGCAAGAGCGACCTCGCGCGTCTGACTGGTGTGGACGACGGCGAGGACGAGACTGTGATCAACCTCACCGTGAAGAAAGGCATGAACAACGGCTGGGTGGGTAACATCACTGCCGGCTATGGTACCGACAAACGATACACCGGCAGCTTCATGATTAACCACTTCAACGAGGGCGACCAGTACACATTCACCGGCGGCGGCAACAATGTCAACAACATGAACTTCACCGACGGCGGCGCTTCGCGTTTCCAGCGATTTGGCGGCGGAGGCAACGGTATCACCAAGTCGCAGAACCTGGGATTCAACTTCAACGTGGGTTCAAAGGAAGACGAGCACTTCCGCGTGGGCGGTAACCTGCTCTACTCACACAGCGACCGCGAGACCTACAGCCGCAGCAACCGTCAGTACCTGTTTACCGACAGCACCAGCTACTACGACTCGGAGTCTAACGCCCGTGACCGCGGACACAACTTCAGGGGCGACTTCCGCCTCAAGTGGGAAATCGACTCGTGCAACACGTTTGAGTTCCGTCCCAACTTCTCGCTCAACTTCAGCAAGAGCGAGAAAAACGACACGTCGATGACGCGTGCCGGCGACGCACTGCGCACCCCCGTCAACCGCAGCCAGAGCGCTTACTTCAACAACGGCAAGAGCTACGAAGCCGGCGGACAGATTGTGTTCAACCACAAGTTCAAGAATCACCCCGGCCGCAGCTACAGCTTCTTTGGCCGATACAGTTACAGCAACGTTGACGAGGATGGTACCACCAACACCCACAACACCTATTATCTCAAGGAAGACCCCGACCAGACTATCGACCAGGTGTATGACAACAAGCGCGTCACCAACGGTGTGAACGGCCGTCTCTCGTGGACCGAGCCCCTGGGCGACATCAAGAATGCCAACTTCTTGCAGCTCTCTTACCGTGGCGACTACCGTCACAGCACTGCCGACAAGATGGTCTATGACCTGGGCGACGGCACTGTGGCGCCCGCGCCACTTTATGCTCCCGACTACGGCACGACCCTGTTCAATGCCGTTAACGACGTCAACGTGCGCGAGGCAATCGCCGGCCAGTATGGCGCCGACGTGCTCTATGACCTGCCTCTGCTCAGCAACATCATCGACTACGAGCTGGGCGACGCCATCACCCGCACCTTCAACGAGAGGTTGAGCAACCGCTTCCGCAACAACTATTTCAACCAGTCGTTTGAGGTGGGTTACCGCAAGGTGCACAAGCTGTATAACCTCAATGTGGGCGCAAGCCTCAACTCGGCCATGTCGAGCAGCAAGAACCTCATCGACACCGATCGCAGTATCGCTTCGCGCTGGGTGTGGACGGTGGCTCCCTTTGCCCGCTTTAACTACAAGTTCTCAAAGACCCGCAGCTTGCAGGCCAACTACCGCATGCGCAGCAACCAGCCGTCGCTCAACCAGTTGCAGCCTGTGGCCGACGAGAGCAACCCTCTGAACATCATCGTGGGTAACCCCGAGTTGAAACCCACGTTCAACCACAACATGAATGTGCGATTCAGCGACTTTGACCAGACGAAGCAACGCAGCGTCATGGCCAACCTTAATCTCACTTGGGCGCAGAACAGCATCGTCAACAAGACCACATTCGACCCCTCTACCGGCGGTCGCACCACTACCTACGAGAACGTGAGTGGCGTGTGGAGCGCTATGGCAATGAACATGATCAGTCTCCCATTTGGTGCAGCAAAGACGTGGTACTTCTCTAACCACACCTTCATGCGCTACAACCAGAACAGAGGTTACAACAACGGCGAGATGAACACCAGTGGCTCGTTCTCAATCAACCTGTCGCCCGGTCTCGCATTCCGCAACGGCATGTTCGACCTCGAGATACGTCCCCGCTACGGCTTCCAGACCACGCACAACACCGTGGTGAGCGCCAACAACCGCAACGTGCACACTTATAGCGGCATGTTCAACGGCACCTACAACGCCCCGTTCGGCCTCGTGGTGAGCACCGACCTCGCGTTCAACGCCACCAGCGGTTACTCAAGCGGATATGACACCCACCAGTGGCTGTGGAACGCTTCGCTCTCTTACCAGTTCCTGCGTGAGCGCAACGCGGCTGTCACACTGTCGGTTTACGACATCCTGGGACAGCGCAAGAGCATCAACCGCAACGTCACTGCCAACTACATCGAGGACGCTTACTACAACTCGCTCACCCGCTACGGCATGGTGACATTCACCTATAAGTTCACCACCTTCAAGAAGGGCGAGCAGCCCCAGGAGAGAAGCCTCTACGACGGTTACGGCCCCGACGGCGGCGGACGTCCTGGCGGTCCTGGCGGACGTCCCGGTGGCATGGGTGGCGGACAGCGCCCCATGGGACCTCCTCCCGGAGGCGGCCCCGGCCGATTCTAAGATGACGAACCATCAAAATACAGACTGGCCCCCACTGCCAAGCAAGCGGCAGTGGGGGTTGTTTTTATTGTGCGTGGAAGTGAGTAAAGAAGAAAAAAAGCAAAAAAAATATTTTTTATTTCGTTAATTCAAAACTAATTACTACTTTTGCATTAGTTTAGCAAGGTGTGCGCATACTTATATGAAACACCTGCTGCCATTAACGAGAAATTACTATCTTTAACAAATTTAATTAACTAAAAATGAAGAAGTTATTTACATTAATCACAATGGTGGCTCTGGCATTTGGTTATGCAAGTGCAGCTACAGAGTCATTCGCTGTTGCCGACATGAGCGGTCTTCAGACCACAGCTCAAGACTTCACAGTCACATTCGGCAACTATTCACTGGCACTCGCCAAGGCTGGCGGTCAATCTAACCCCGTTTACAACGAGACAGGTAAGGACATCCGCACTTATGCGAAGAACACCCTCACCCTCACAACAAGCGGTGCTGCAATGACCAAGGTTGTTTTCAAAATCTCTGTTCAGGGCATGAAGCGTCTCACCGACGTTGCTGCAAGCACTGGTAGTGTTACTGTTGACGCTACTGCAAAGACTGTAACATGGACAGGCCCCGCGGGTGAAGTTGTTTTCACTGTAGGCGAGAAGGCTACTTATGGCAGCGACGGCGCAACTAAGGCTGGTCAGTTCGACTTTGACGCTGTTGAAATTGAGACTGGCGGCTCTGTTGTTGAGACTGTTGCCACTCCCAAGTTCAGTGTAGCTGGTGGTACTTACCACGGCGTTCAGACTGTTGCCATCAACTGCGGCACCAGCGGCGCAAGCATCTACTACACACTCGACGGCACTACTCCCAGCGCAAACTCTACAGCTTACACTGCTCCCCTCAGCATCACTGCAACTACCACAGTGAAGGCTATCGCAGTTAAGGGCGACAAGAAGAGCGAGGTTGCCGAGGCAACTTACACTATCGAGGCTGCAACTGCTGTTGCTAACATCGCTGCTTACCAGCAGGTAGCTGACGAGACTTACGTTCAGTTCACCAACACTGTTAGCGTGCTTGCACACAACAGCAAGAACCTCTATGTAAAGGACGAGACTGGCTACGCATTCATCTATGGTGACGTACTCGGTGGCAAGACTTACAAGAACGGTGACGTTATCCCCGCAGGTTTCACTGGCAAGAAGGTTACCTACAACGGCCAGCCCGAGCTCAGCTGCTTCGCTACCGACGGTTTCCAGGCAGCAGCTGGCAACAACCCCATCGACCCTGAGACAATCACAACTGTTCAGGTGAGCGAGGCTCTCTTTGGCCACTACGTGCTCATCAAGGGCGCTAAGATCTCTTACACCAACAAGACTATCACCGACGCTGCAGGTTCAGCACAGGTGCGCACTGGTATGGGTGGCTACGGCAGCTCAACACCTGAAGACAAGGAATATGACGTAATCGCTATCGTCGGTTCGACTAAGGACGGCGACAACTTCATCCCCGTTGTTCTTCCCGTTAAGCTCACCGAGGCAGGTGGCGACGATCCCGTTGTTGACGGCATGACTATCGCTGAGTTCCAGCAGGCAGCCGACAACGCTGTTGTTACCTTCAAGAACCCCGCTACTGTACTCGCAGTATCAGGTCAGCGCATGTTCGTTAAGGACGAGACTGGTTACATGCTCGTTTACGGCAACACTGGCAAGACCTACGCTCAGGGTAACGTGATCCCCGCAGGTTTCAGCGGAACCAAGACCACCTATGACGGCGAGCCCGAGCTCAAGACTCCCTTCGCAGGCTTCAAGGATGCTACCAGCACCGTTGAGGTTAAGGCTGAGGCTCTCACCGGCGAGGCTATGATGGCTCACGCTAACTTCGGTCACTATGTAGTAGCTAAAAACGTCACTATCGACGCTACAGCAAGCACTCTTACTCTCGAAAACGGCGAGGTTGTTAAGTACTACAACAACATGGGCGCTAACATGCCTACTGACTTCTCTAAGAAGTATGACGTTTACGGTATCGTAGGTTCTTATGGCAAGACTGATGTTATCTATCAGCTCCTCACCACCAAGATCACCGAAGCCGGTGGCGGCGAGGTTGATGTTCCCGAGGTTGCCAACGTTGCTGCTCTCTACAATCTGGGCAAGGGCGTTAACGGCAAGATCACTGGCGCGATGACCGCTATCTACCAGAACGGTTCTTACCTCTATGTTAAGAGCGACGACGAGTATGCACTCGTTTACGGCCGTCTGACCAACACATTTGAGAACGGCGACCAGATCGTTAACGGTGTTGCTAACTGGACTCTCTACAACGGCGCTAAGCAGCTCGTTCCCACCGATGAGACATTCGTAGCAAGCGGCAAGGGTGCTGCTATCGAGCCCACCGAGATCGCTCTCGAGGAGGTTGGTACCGACATGGTTCACAACTACCTGCTCATCAAGAACGCTACCATCACTGCAACTGAAACTGCTAACACTTACGAGATCGCTGACGAGACTATGGAAGGCGTTAAGCTCTTCGCTAAGTTCAACGGTGTAGAGATGCCCGAGGTTCTCGAAGGCAAGACATTCGACGTTAAGTGCTTCGTTACTATCTTCAAGGAAGAGGTTGAACTCTATCCCGTAGAGATCAAGGACAACGCTCCTGCTCCCGTATTTAAGAAGGGTGACGTGAACGGCGACGGTGAGGTTGACGTGAAAGACTCAACTATCCTCATCAACGTAGTTCTTGGCCTTGACAAAGCTGAAAAATATGAAGGTCGTGCCGACGTTGATGGCAACGGTGATGTAGATGCTGCCGACGTTAACGCTCTGATCAACATTATCCTTGGCATTATTAAGTAATTAATCCACACACAATGCTCCACAGAGCATTGCACATAACAATGACTGCGGCTCCATATCCAAACATGGAGCCGCAGTTTTTTTGGTAACTATTCAGCAATGGTATTTTGGGTAATTTCCCCGCGCGGATCTCACTGATAACACAGATTTAATAATAACTGAAAGAAATTAAAATAATTAGAATAATTTCTTATTCAGTTAAATCAGAGCAATCTGTTGTAA
>NZ_JAZLLZ010000055.1:0-2119 GCF_045598405.1 Sodaliphilus sp. | reverse complement strand
ATTAGCGTCCTGCTGGACGCGGTGCGTGTTGCATTTCTTCCCCCACCGCCACTTCGAATGTTGGCAAAGGTTCGCTATCCGCGGCACCGGCTTCGCCGACTTACCGCTGCTCACTTTGCCGAGCTCGCTTCGCTCGGTTCGACGACTTTACCCCGCACAACCTACTGCGCTGGGCTTGTAGTATGTACGGGGTTTATCGTAGATAATGTCTTGACAGACATGTGTTGCTACAACAATTCTGATGCGGTTGCCCTGGTTTTACTTGATGACTTTGGTGGTTGTGGTGGTGCCGTCGTTCAGGGTTGTAACCACGATGTTGACGCCGCTGAATGGCGCGTCGGACTCATGGCCTGCCACGTTGTAGTATCTCACTGATGTGATACCCTTGTCGGCAGTGATGCCATCGATGCCTGTAACGATTGACTCGGTTAACGGATAAACGATGAAGTTTTCGTAGAACTTCTGGTCGCCAGATGCAATGCGCTTAGGGCTGCTGCTGGGTGTGTCCCAGGGGGATTTGAGCTGGATTGCAGCTACGCTGAAATCGTAGGGTTGCCCTGGCGTGAGAGAGGTAGAGAGCAAGTCGGTGTTGACGGTGAGCGTAGTGCCTCGCACACCGTTTTTGCCGCTGTAGGCCGATATGCATCCTTCGCCATTGTCGTTGATGAAGTAGTGTCCCCGCACGTAAACCACCTGGTTGGCATTCAAAGTGGAGAGTGTGCTCAAGGTTGTGCTCAAATTCTGTTCGTTGGTGAGGTCAACAATTTCCTTGTATGAACTCACGATGTCGTTGCTAGGCATCAGGTTATCTGCGTTATCGACAACGATTGTGGGGTTGAGCTGTGTGTCGGTGACGTATCCGCCCACCGAAGCACGCTGATACCCATCGCTTGGCTGCACGGTGTTCTCGTCGGGAAGGATGAGTTTGATCCAGTGACCCGACTGGTCCACCGCGAAGGCCTGGTTCATGCCCTTGGCCACGATTTTGATAGGCTCGTCGAGATAGGCCTTCTTGCCCTCGGAGGCCTCGGCAAAGAGGTCGGTGTAGCTCTTGGCTTCGTAAGCGTAGGCCATGGTTTCAACGGCACGGTAGCTGGTGGAGGTATTGTCGATGTCGCTGAAACGCGCGTTCTTGATTTCAATCTTGGCTGGTTGGTCCGTGGTGCCGAAGGTCTCGTCGGTGGTCACGTCAACTTTGAATAACGCGCCAGAGGTCCCCGACACATAGAGTCCGTTGTTGTTGTAGAAAATTTTGCGGTAGAATGTTCTGTTGTGCATCCAATCGCCATTTAAAACGCAAGCTGTGCTAGGGATGCGTGCGGTGGGATCGATAAACGGACCGTCCTCGTCTTCAACCAGCTTGATACCGCCCGAGAGGTACAGGTCGAACTGCATGGCTGTGAGCCTGTAGGTGGGGTTGTCAAGATAGATGCTTATGGTTTTAACCTCGCCTTTCTTGATGGCAAATTCTTTGACATAGAGTTTGTTGTCTTGTGCCGAGACTGTGGCAGACAACGCAAAAAACAATAATGCTATTGCCGACATCAATACTTTTTTCATAGGCTTTAGTGTTAGTTGATCCGTATTTATGCTTTTTGCAAAGTTAATAAAAGATGTGATAATGTGCAATTATTTTATCATCTTTTTGTTGTGATGTGCTAAAGTTTTGTTATTTTCGGTAATAAAATGATTCGATTTTGCCGTTTTGTTATCCAGCGGGAGAAAATTGTGGTTTTATTTTAATTAACATGCGGGATAATCTCACGAAACAATACAGCAATGGAACTCCCCGTGCGGATCTCACTGAACTCACTGATTTTTTCATTGAAAATATATATTTCTCAACTTTAGCATATGGAACCATCTGAATTTCACCTATTTGCTCCGATTAGCGTCCTACGGGACGCATCTGCTTGTTGATACTATACCCCCACCGCCACTTCGTTCGGCGGTGGGGGTTATTCAGGTATTGTCCTGCCGGACAATAAATTAGCAATATTTATTATCAAATGCTAAAGTTGAGTATATTTGTGGATTTTTTAGACCTCAGGGAGGTCGTAACTTTGGTTAACCGCTGGTCGCAGACCTGCGGGCTGCCGGTGGGGGTGTGAAATGTGAC
>NZ_JAZLLZ010000054.1:0-6542 GCF_045598405.1 Sodaliphilus sp. | reverse complement strand
CTAGCAGTTATATTCCTACAAGATGTTATTTTTGTCTTTCCCCCTCATTTTAGGCATAAACCCCTAATCCAATACTTTGTGGGAGATAAATAATTTCTTCTAATTTCGAATAATTTCTTTCAGTAAAAAAATCTCTGTGCCAACATCCGAATCTTAAATTATTTTCAGTTTATTTTCAGTGTATTTCAAGCGTAGCGCCACCACCTAAATACAACCCAAGAGAAAAGGCGCTTCGCTTGAAATCAACTAAAAATTAACAAAAAATTCATTCTTTGTCAACATCCGTAACTATTCAGCAATAGATTTTTTGCAGAATAGTTACAACAGATTGCTCTGATTTAACTGAATAAGAAATTATTCTAATTATTTTAATTTCTTTCAGTTTTCACTCTCGGGGAACTCGGGGAATTTTTTTCTCTCTCGCGGATTGCGCAGATTGTATATTTTCAGCTTATTTTCAGTATATTTCAAGCGCAGCGCCATCTGCTTGATTAATTTTTTGACAGAAAAAAAAAGAAAATGAAATTATTCTAATTATTTTAATTTCTTTCAGTTATTATTAAATCTGTGTTATCAGTGAGATCCGGGCGGGGAGTTCCATTGGTGAATAGTTACCTGTGCTTTCATCCGAAAACAAGTGTGTTTTCGCTTTGTATTTGTTCTTGGAGCAAAAGAAAACCCCGCGGGCAAAGCTGTGCCTGCGGGGTGTAGATGCGGGGTGCGCTGTTGCGTGAGATTAATACACGAGCGCCATGTTGTCGATCCAGAATGTCATGCCTATCGTTCCCACGTAGGCAGTACCGCAACCGCTCGATGCCATCACCAGCATGTGGGTGGGCGTTGCGTTAGCGTCGTCCCATTGCTCCTCGATCACGGGCACCATCTTGCCCTTGCTGTTGCGCGCATAGTAGGCACGGTCCTTGGTGCTGATAAGTCCCATGTAGCTCTGGTAGCCGGGAGTCTTGGTGATGTCGCCATATTTCACCTCAATGCGGTGCTTGTTGACCCAGTTGGCAGTGGTTGCGCCAAATCTCTGGCGTCCTGTTCCCACGCGAGCGGCGTGAATGTTGCCTTTCTCGTCCTCCCAGCGGCGTTGCAGCAGGATGAACACCTCTGAATAGTCGCGGCCGCGTATGGTCTTCTGCGATCCGAAACCGCTAGAATAAGTGCGGTCGCCTGTGGGAGCGGTGAGCTTGTAGTCAAACTGCAAGTACTTGGGGCGCTGTGTGAAGGGAACGCCCATTTCCATCTTGCTATATGGGTTCTTGGTGCTTGACACGGGCTCAAACATGCGGCCCAGGAAGATGCTGCCGTTGACGAGCACGTCCATGTTGATCACGCCCACTGCCTTCACGTGCTCGAGCATAGTGGTGAGTTTCACGCACTTGCCGCTGCCGTGGGTGTCGGGGAACACAGCGTTGCTGGTCTTCACCACGCCCATCACCTTGGCATACACGTTGCTGGTAGCCCATGGGCTGCCGCCCTGGGGCACATAGGCTGTTGCGCCATCGAGGGTTTTTGTGGGGCCTATCTCATAAATGGTCTTGGTGTTGCCACCTATCACGCTTGATTCCTTGATGTGGCGGGTGACCCACTGGTCAAAATCGCCAAATTTGAGCAGTACGACCTTCTCGGCTGCCATGCTCGATGCGGCTGTGAGTGCTGCCGCCATGACTGTAAAAATAACCTTTTTCATTCCTTATTTTGTTGATAATATTGAGTTTCTGATATTGCGGGCAGAGCATCCGGGTCACAGGTAATACTCCACCTTTTCTTTGCCGTCGGTGATGATATATAGCCCGTCGTCGGTAAATTCAATCATGCGTGGCTCAAACTCCAGCGTCTTGAGCTCTCTGAGCATGGCTTCGGGCACCTTGTGGCACATCACTCCACCCTTGCACACAGCCACCATGGCTCCGCCGCAGGTGCGGTGCACCGCCTGCAAGCCGCCATACTTGGCCTTTGCGGCATCGAGGAAAGCCTTGATTTCCTCGCCTTCGCACCAGTAACCCTTGTTGGTCACTACGGCCCATTCGCCATCGTCGGTGAGTGTGATGCTCTTGAACGTCTGTTTAGCGGCGTTGCATGCGCTCAGCCTGTCGAGCAGCGTGCGGGGCAGGCCGGCGCTAGTCTTGTAACCGCTCTTCTGGTAGATGATGATCCACTTGTTGCTCTCGGTGAGCACCACGTCGTTGATGCTTGAATGAGGCACGTTGAGTTCTTTGAGCGCGTCGATGAGGGTCTTGGGGAGTCGAGGCGTAGTGCCGTATCCGTTAGAGCTGTAGATATACAGTCCGCCGCTGCTCATGTTCATTGCGGCTGTCTTGCACTGCTTGGTGCGAAGCATAGACTCCTGCACCTTGAGCATGCGTCCGTTAGGCTCGGTGGCGGGTTTTACCCATGTGCCCGAGCACTTGAACAGAGCGTTCTCGTTCTTGGCGCTGAATTCAGTGCCTTGGGCAGTAATCTTGGGTGCGGCAGGTGTTGCCTGTTCCTTCTTCGCCTCTTGTTTCTGGACAGGTGCTGCGGCCACCGGTGCCTGCTTCACTTCGCGCTGGCCTGTGGTGTCCATCATCTTGTCCATCATTGCGTGCAAGTGCGTCAGCACATACTCGCCCTCGCTGGGGAAAGTCACCTCGTCCACACCCTGGGCGCGCAGCGCCAGCACGTCGCCGCGGAAGGAAACGGCATTCTTGAGTTCCTGGTAGGTGTACCCCTGCGTCTTGAGCGTCGCTATCGCCGTGCCGCGCATCTTCTCAATGCCAGTCACCGTGGCAGTGATGAGCGTGCCTTGCGGAGTGCCCAGCTCGACAGCCTGCCCGCTGGTGAGCAGTTTCATGAGCGGGGTGTCCTTGTCGTCGGCTGCAATGGTGAATGTGATGCTGTAGAGTGATTTAGACTTGTCATAGTCGAGAGTGTAGTCGATGTCGCCGTCAGCGCCTTTCAGCACATTCTCGGCGTCAATGCTATACACCGTTCCCGCTTGAGTCACAACCATACGTTCGCGGGCATTTGCCGTGCCCCAGCACAGCGCCGCAGCCAGCACCAGAGAAAATATTCCGTTCCTTTTCATAGTCTTAATTGTAATTAAACATGCAAAGTTACAAAAATTATACAAAAAGTATTAATTTAATCATTCAAAATTAGACATACCTATCTGAAATTATTCCCGAATTTGGCCGCGGGAGAAAAGTTAACGCCGAAAACAACGAGGGTGTACCAAACCGAATTGATACACCCACTTGCATTGCGGAGTGACCGAGATTCGAACTCGGGAACCGCTTGTGACGGTTACACGCTTTCCAGGCGTGCCTCTTCAGCCACTCGAGCACCACTCCGAAAATTTTTACAAAATTATAAAATACTACATTAATTAGCAAGCAAAACCAAAAAAGTTTTACGGCCTTGACGTTATGTTTAGGAAAATCACCCACATTTATGGAGAAAACGCAATGAAAATGGAAAAAAATGAGTATATTTGTATCACTTAAGATAGGTTCTATTAATTTGGGGATAAATTTATTAATTATTTCGGTCGTTTTTGAGCAATTAATAGAACACACAATAAAAGAGATTTTTGGTTGTATCAATAAAGCACCATCACAGGAAAATGTGATTAAAAACTTGAATAACAATTTTTTTAGTGCATAAAAAAATGAAACTATCTGTTATCATACCGTTGTATAACAATGCGGCATCATTGCCTGCTTGTATTGATTCCCTGGCGTTGCAGGGCATTGACAGGGAGGAATATGAGGTGATTATTGTGGATGACGGATCAACCGATAACAGCTTTGCAACAGCTCGCGATATTGCTACCAGATGGGATAACATGCGAGTAATTCATCAAGAAAATAAAGGATCGGGGGAATCGCGAAACCTTGGAATAGATGAGGCAAAGGGAGAATACATCCACTTTGTCGATGCCGACGACCAAGTGATGCCGGGTGCTTATAGGTTCCTGTTTGATAACACGCTGATGCACTCGCCCGACATTGTTTGTTTTGACTTTGGCAAAAACATTTATACTGAAAGCCACAGCATTGATGGCCGTGTGGTGTATTCGGGGGCAATCAGGGATTATGTCAAGAGTAACCATGTAAGGCCTTATGCTTGGATCAAGCTGCATCGCCGTGATTTTCTCTTGAAACACCACCTGCGCTTCCCTTCGCTACGCACACGTCAGGACATAGTGTTCAACTGGGACATGCTGCGACACGATGGAACCATGGTGGTGACTGATGCACGGCTTTACTCTTACACCATCAATCCCAGTGGAGCAACTTACGGCAGGGACGTGAAACATATAAAGATGACTGTTGAAAACCTGGTGAAGGTTAATGAAAAATTGAAGGAATTTGCAACCGATTTTGTGGGTTACGACCGTTTCACGCGTGTGTGTAACTACAACTATCAAGTGTTGTTTAACCGAATCTTGTGCTCGCCCTACACTTTGAGCGAAATAAGGGAACTATTTCCGCGGTGTGCCGCGATAGGCACCGACCACATTAGTAAGACCAGGCAATTAAGAGCCTTCAACTTTATATATCACCATCCGTTGATGTATCACATGTTCCAAAGTTTAATCATGAAGGTGTATTTCAAACGGTACCCGATACCAGAGAATGCAAGGGGTGACATGATAGACCATAGGCTCAAAAATAAACAAGAGAATAGATGAATAGTGTATTAGCAAAAATAAGAACCAAGGGCGTAATAGAAGTTTTGCGAATTGTAAAGAGACGTGTGAAAAATAGGTTTTACCGTCTGTTAGCTTGGTTATTATATCATATTTTCTCGTTGCTGCCGTTGCAAAACAAGGTAATTGCTGTGTGTTTTTCGGGGAAAAAGTATGGTGATAATTCCAAGTTTATCATGGAGAAACTGCATCGGCTGCGCCCTGATTACAAGTATTACTGGATGAAAAACGAGCAATTTGACTACAAAATTCCAGTATGGATGCTGTCCACTCCCTTTGCAATCACTATTAAGACAATCTACCATATTGCAACATCCAAGGTGATGGTAAACACCCATCATTACCCCACATGGATAAAAAAGAGGAAAGGCCAATTATTCTTACAGACTTGGCATGGTGGTTTAGGAATCAAATGCATTGAAAAAGATTCGCAGGAATTTGTGGGCAGCGAACATCAAATGCAGGAACTGAAACATACCAATGCGGTGTCGGATGTCTTTCTGTCACAGTCATCCCACCTTACAGGCATTTTCCGAAGGGCTTTCGGATATGAAGGTCCTGTATTCAAATGCGGCTATCCCAAGAACGATTGCTTGTTTACTGGTAACGAAGAAGCAAGGCAGGGAGTGAGAGAGTGCTATTCTCTTCATTCAAACACCAAGATATTTCTTTATGCACCCACATTCCGTGATTATTTTTGGGATAAAGAAATAGACGAAAGTGTATATGCCGTGAATTATGAATTGTTGCAGAATGCATTGGAGGAAAAGTTTGGCGGCGAGTGGAGGATTATGGTTCGCTGGCATCCGTCATTTGTCAACATATTGAAAGGAAAAATTTCAGTTCCTTCTTGGGTCATTGATGCGACTTTGTTCCCCGATATGCAGGAGTTGCTCAAGGGGTGCGATATTGTGATGAGCGATTACTCGTCGTGCATCTTTGACGCTGCGTTGCTCGATATTCCGTGCTTCACCTTTGCCACCGACTTTGATACCTATAAAGCCGAGCGCGGGGTGTATTACGAGATGGAGGAACTCCCCTTCCCCTATGCGCGCACCTGCGACGAGTTGATGGAGAATATAGAGAACTATGACCATGAGGCCTATCTGGAACGCTGGCGAGCGTTCAAGGAGCGCATGGGACTGTATGAGCCGGGAAACGCATCGCAAGTCATAGCCGATAAGATAATAGAACACATCGACACCGGCAAGGTGCTGTGGAACCAGGACAGGGCAACCGCATCAAATCAGAGGGAAAATCTGGCTTAATATGTGCTGTGACCTCTGTGCCTTCTATAGAACAAAAAGATAAGTAGTTGAAAATCAGTGTTTGTTTTTCGGTAGTAAGGGACTAAAAACAAAAACAAGAAAAACCGTTTTGCGAGCAATGTGTCTCTTCGAGCCACTGATGCTTGTTGCGGTCTTGGTCTTATGAGAACAAGTTCTCAACGCCCAATCCCGTAACAATCATCACCCTGCGGGATTGCTTGCTCGCAAAACCAAAAAACACCGCTTCGCTGAAAAACAGATTTTTATATTTTTAGCTTATTTTCAGTGTATTTCAAGCGCAGCGCCACCACCTAAATACAACCTAAAAAAGGCGCTTCGCTTGAAATCAACTAAAAATTAACTAAATATTTATTCTTTGTCAACATCCTCTTGTTACACAAAAGTGTTAGCAGTTATATTCCTACAAGATGTTGTTTTTTTGTTTTTCCCATCATTTTAGGTCCAAAACCTGATCCAATACTCCGTGGGGGAAGTCGAGAAGTTTTGGCAAGTTTTGATGCGGTTGCCCTGGAAATAACGACCCTTATCCACCTAAAATCATTCGGTCTCCTATG
>NZ_JAZLLZ010000053.1:0-7785 GCF_045598405.1 Sodaliphilus sp. | reverse complement strand
CATCGTCATCGTCAAAAACGAAATGTCATCGTCATCGTAGCGAAGCGCCAGCGAGCGCATCGTCATCGTCAAAAACGAAATGTCATCGTCATCGTAGCGAGCAGAGCGAGCGCATCGTCATCGTTTATAAACTTCCTCCTCCCAGTGCTTGGTAGAGAGCGATGAGTCCTTGTGTTGCCTGGTAGAGGTTTGACAACTCATCGAGCTGGGCGCTGAGCAGAGCCTCTTGCGCTGTGAGCACTTCAATGTAAGTAGCCTTACCGTTAGCCATGAGTTCCTGAGTGCCTTTATAGGCATCTTGCAGCACTGCCACTTGCTTGATGTAGATTGCATCCTTGCTGGCAGCACTATTATACATCATCAACGCCTCATTAACTTCCATGCCAGCATTTATCATAGTGCTCACAAACTGCTGCTTTGCCTCTTCCTGCTTCAACTCACTTATCGCATAATCAGCTTTAATCTGCCCGCGTGCAAAGATAGGAGCAGTGAGTTCGCCCAGGGCGTTCAATAATATCTTCCCGGGGTTTACGGCACCGTTACTGTTGGTAAATCCCAGTGTTCCACTCAACGTGAGATTAGGATAAAAAGCAGCCTTGGCTTGCTGTTTTACATAGAAAGCAGCCTCCACGGCACGTTGCGCGGCACGCACGTCGGGACGATTGGCAAGCATCTCTATGGGCAATCCGCTGCCCAGGGTTGACGTGTTGAGCGACGACAGCAAGTGACCGCGTCCCACTGTGCTCGAGTGCTCAATGGTGGTGTGCGGCTGGCACAGCAGGATGCATATCGCATTCTCGGCACGCTGTATCTCAAACTGCATGTCGGCAATCTGGGCTTCTACGCCCAGCAGTGACGCCTGCATCTGATTGACCGAGGTAGAATAGGCGCGGCCATTCTCAAAGAGTGCGCGCTGTGTCACCAGTTGTTTCTCCCACAGTCCCTTGGTTTGCTGCATGATATCCAGCTGCCCTTTGCACAGGAGCAGTTTATAGTAGGCAATCGCTACTCCAGTCACCAGCTGCGACTGCGTTGCCTGCTCGATGTCGCGCGACTGTTCGAGCATGGCTTCGCTCTGGCGTTTCTTGTTCTTCAGGCTACCGAAGATGTCGGCTTGCCATTGAGCAGTGAGACCCACATTATATACGCCCGTGGTACTCTTGTTAAAGTAGTTCACGCCACCGTTAGGGTTGAAAGTCAAGCTAGGCAGGAACGCTTGCTTTGCCGCCTTGAGCGAAGCCTCGGCCTGCTGCACATGCAAGCGGGTCACAGCCAGGTCGGTATTGCGCACCAGCGCTGTGTCGATGAGCCTCTGCAAGTAAGGGTCGGCAAATAACTCACGCCATGACAACGTTGCAATCGAGGGCTGCGCAGTCGATGCCACTATCTCCTGCTGGTCGCCATAGAGGTTGCTAGGAACAGTGAGGTCACTCTTATACTCCTGGTGCAATGCCGAGCAACTGCCTAGCAAAGCCACAGCCACAAGCGGAATTATATTTCTTATCTTCTTCATAATCTATTTTTCATATCTCGCGAGGGTCATCTCTCGCGATATTTTCAGACTAAAAGAACATAACATCGTGTTATCGAAGTAAGAAGAACAAAAATAATTTATGTTCTTTACCACACTATAAATTTTGTTTTGTTCTTTTAGGCTAAAAAGAAATTATTTTAATTATTTTAATTTCTTTCAGTTAATGTCATTCTGTGTCCTTCTCGACAGGTGCTTTCTGGAACTTCTCATGCAGGGTCTGGAATGCGATGAAGAATGCCGGAGTGACAAAGAGCAACGCAACCGTTCCAACTGTCATACCACCCACAACACCCAGTGCGAGGGCGCGGTTACCATTAGCACCGGCACCGCCCTCAATGATGAGAGGTATCATACCTATCACCATACATGCCACTGTCATGAGGATAGGACGCAAGCGGTCTTCACACGCCTGGAATGCGGCATCCCTGATGCTCATGCCCTGCTTGCGGCGTTCCACAGCAAACTCTGTGATGAGAATAGCAGTCTTGGCAAGCAGACCGATGAGCATAATCACACCCGTCTGCAAGTAGATATTGTTGTCCATGCCAGGGAGACCCATCTCATGGCCGATGTATGACACTAAGAACGAACCCATTAGGCCAAATGGCACCGACATGAGGACCGACAGAGGTATAAACCACGACTCATACAAGCAACCGAGGATGAGATAGATGAGCAGGATACATATCAGGTAGATTATCACTGTCATGCTACTCTTAGAGTTTGCTTCAAGCTCGCGCGACATGCCGCCATACTCATAACCATATCCCTGAGGCATGGTCTTCTCAAATACCTCGGCTATCGCCTCATGCACCTGTCCCTCGCTGAAGCCCTGTGCAGGGTCAATGCTGCACGAGATACTCTGGAACAAGTTAAATCGCTTGAGCGATGACGAGCCCACTGTCTCATGGAGGGTAACAAACTGCGAGATGGGAGCCATCTGTCCGCCTGCCACCTTCACAAAGATGTTGTTGAGCGACGTGGGGTCGAGGCGATACTCGGGCGACGCATTAGCCATGATGCGATACACCTTGCCATACTGGTTGAAGTTGCCTATGTAAGCACCGCCGCAATAAGCACCCAGCGTGTTGAGCACAGCATCGGGCGACACACCCGAGCGGTCGCACTGCACTGCATTGATTTCTACCCTATATTTCGGGAAACGCTCCGAGTAGGACGACTGCACGTTGCCCACCTCGGGACGCTTAGCCAGCTCGGCAAGGAACTTATCCACGTTGGCCGAGAAATCGGTCATTGAGCCGCCTGCCTGGTCTTGCATCACCAGGTCGATGCTGTTAGAGTTACCGTAACCGGGAATCTGCGGCATCTGGAAGGGCAATATCTGCAACTCTTTGAGATCCTGACATGCCATGTAGAAGCGTCCTATCACCACATCGATGTAGTGTTCAAATCCTTCACGGTCGTCCCATGGCTTGAGACGAATGATGAAGGTCGCATAACTTGAGCCTGCACCTGAGATCATACCATAGCCCGACACCATCGCGTAGCTCTCAAGCTCGGGAATCTCTTTCACATGCTTCTCCACTTCTTTCATCGCCTCATTGGTCTGGTGCAGCGTGAATCCCTCGGGTGCACGCACCTCACACAAGATTACGCCCTGGTCTTCCTGCGGCACAAGGCCCGAGGGAAGGACTTTCATGAAAAGCACCATGAGCACCGATGCCACGATGAGCAGCAACCATGCCAGTCCAGGGCGCTTGAGGAACTTGCCCACGGCTTTCTTATACTTGCCCATAATGGCATTGTAGCTAGTGGTGTAGGCAAGTTTGGTGTAGTAGTTCAGATTCTTGCGGCCGTCTTCCTTGGGGGGACGCATCATGATAGCACACATCGCCGGACACAGCGTCATCGCCGACACGCACGACAGTCCCACCGATGCCGCGATTGTGATACCAAACTGGGTGAAGAACGCACCCGATGTGCCTGGCATGAACGACACGGGGATAAACACCGCCATGAACACTAGCGTACACGATATGACAGCCACCGACACCTCGCTCATCGCGTCGCGCGTTGCTTTCACAGGACTCTTGTAGCCGTTCTCAAGCTTGCCCATCACCGCCTCAACCACCACAATGGCGTCATCCACCACCGTACCGATGGCGAGCACGAGCGCAAAGAGCGTGAGGATGTTGAGCGAGAAGCCTGCCAGCTTAACGAAGGCAAAGGTTCCCAGCAACGACACTATGATTGACACCGACGGGATAACAGTAGCCTTGAGGTCCTGCAAGAAGAAATAAACCACCAGAATCACGAGGATGATTGCTATAACCAGCGTTTCCACCACGTTGTGGATAGCGGCATAGAGGAAGTCGTCGCTCGACATCAGTGTCTTGAACTCAAGTCCTGCGGGTAGCGACGGCTTGAGGTCTTCATAGAGCTTGTTAATCTCGGCATTCACTTGGGTCGCATTGGCGCCTGCGGCCTGGTTGATGATAAACATCACGCCAGGGTGTCCCTCGACTGTAGAAGCGAAGTTATAGCTCACCGCGCCTATCTCTACCGTTGCCACGTCGCTCAGGTGGAGCACCTGGCCAGTGTTGGTAGCCTTGAGCACGATATTGTTAAATTCTTCCACGCTCGACAAGCGGCCGCGATATTCAAGTGAATACTGATAGGCATTGTCGCTCTGCTCGCCCAGCGCGCCAGTTGCAGCCACAAAGCTCTGGCCTCCTATCGCTGCAAACACATCGTTAGGCTCTAGGTCATACCGTGCCATCACGTCGGGTTTCATCCAGATGCGCAGCGCATAGGTGTTACCCAGGTTGTTCACGTTGCCCACACCACCTATTCGCTGCAAGCGGGGCTTCACGTTGATGTCAATATAGTTGGCTATGAAGTCTGAGTCAAACTTGCCGTCGGTACTTTGCAGCGTTGCAATCTGGAGAATGCTATTCTGGCTTTTCTCAACCGACACTCCCACCTTGGTCACATCGGCGGGCAGCAGCGACATTGCCTTCGACACTCGGTTCTGCACATTGACGGCAGCCATGTCGGCATCCACGCCCTGCTTGAAATACACATTGATAGCCACCTCACCTGTTGATGAGGCGCTGCTGGTGATGTAGGCCATGTCTTGCACGCCATTCACTGCTTCCTCGATGGGTTGCACCACCGATTTCATCACAGTAGCGGCATCGGCTCCGGTATAGCTCGTTGTGATATTGACCGTGGCGGGCGCAATATTAGGGTATTGCTCGATTGATAGCGATGAGAGGGAGATGAATCCCACCAGCACTATCACAATTGAGATGGCTACTGCCATCACCCTGCGGTCTATGAAGATATTGTTTTTCATCGTTGCGTCTTAATAAAATTACTTAGTTGCTGGAGATGAGGGGAAAATGACCTGTTGTTTCTCGCGCACGTTATTGGCTCCGGTGCCCACAATGCGATCGCCAGGCTTGAGGCCTGATGTCACAACCACATCCTTGCCACTGCCTGCGTCCTCGTATGTGATGATGGCGCTAGTAGCACAACTGTCGGCGCCCACCTTGTAAACGAGGGTCTTGTCTTGCAACCTCACGATAGATGACGTGGGCACCACAATCACATTGCTTGCCTTATAGGGGTAAACCACAGTTCCCTGTGCGCCCGAGAAGAGCTTGCCGTCGGGGTTGGGGAACGTGGCGATGCAAGTCACAGCACCTGTTGTGCGGTCGATGGCACCCGCATAGCTGGTGATGCGTCCCTCTATGGGATACTCGGTGCCGTCCTTGAGTTTCAGTTTCACTGCGTTGAGCTTCGACATGCGCTGGTCAGAGGTCTCGGTGCCCGATGCGTTGGCAAGGTTATTAAGCTCGTCCTCGGTAATCGAGAACTTGGCCTTCATCTCGGCAGTTCCGCTCACAGTGGTGAGAAGCACGCCGGGCGAAACCTGGTCGCCAGGATTAACAGGCAGTGTGCCCACGATGCCAGCCACGGGCGAGGTGATGGTGCAATAGCCCAGGTTCACCTTAGCACGATCCACGGCAGCACGTGCCTGTGACTCGGCAGCCTTTGCCTGGTTGAGGTTATTGAGTGCTGAGTTCACTACATAGTCGCTCACGATATTCTGCGCATGCAGGTTCTTGTTGCTGTCATACTCCAGTTGAGCAGTCTTCACTGCGGCGTGAGCAGCAGTAAGATTGGCAACGGCAGTCTCTACTGCAAGCTGGGCATCGCGCTGGTCGATGACAAAGAGCACCGTTCCTGCACTCACACGCTGACCCTCAATCACGCACACCTTCATCAACTGACCAGTACACTGGGGCGTGATGCTCACGTCGTTTTTACCCACTAGCGTTGCACTATATTCATATGGTACTACAAGATCTTGAGTCTTGACCGTGATAGTTTCAAAACTTGCAGGATAAGTCTGCGATTCCTCGCTGCCGCCACAGGCAACCAGCATTGCCAGCCCCGCACACATGCAGCAGTTCATTAGATTTCTTTTTATCATTGTCTATATAGTTATGTTATTAATTTCACAATAATTCGTGCAAAGTTAGCAAGAAAATTTCATATATAGCATTATGGTGTAGTTTTTTTTGCATTTCTACCAAAATAACGTTAACTATATACCAATACACCAATGGGGAAATCCCACTTCAATCTCGCAGATGACGCAGATTAATATCTCAACTTTAGCATTTGATAATAAATATCGCTAATTCATTGTCCTGCCGGACAACATCGTAGCTCGATTCTAATTAATTTACGAATATTGAATTAAAAATCTGCGTCATCTGCGAAATCTGCGTGAGATTACCCCATTGATTTCTCTGTGACCTCAGTGCCTTCTGTGGGAGAGGGGCTGCACAACGCTAACCGGAAGGGGTAGAGCAATCGTTTTCGTTCTAAAAATAACCCTCTTTTTGATTTTTTATAACAAAATGGAGGTCGCATTGCAAATTTATGTTTATCTTTGCAGTTGATTAAGTGGAAATTTAATTGATTTTTTAATAAAATAATTACAAAAAATGGTAAGTTTTAAGGAGTTAGGCCTCGTGAACACTCGCGAAATGTTTGCTAAGGCTATTAACGGAGGTTATGCAATTCCCGCATTCAACTTCAACAACATGGAACAACTGCAGGCAATCGTAAAGGCTTGCGCTGAAACAAAGTCACCCGTCATCCTTCAGGTATCTAAGGGTGCACGCAACTACGCTAACCAGACTCTGCTTCGCTACATGGCACAGGGTGCTGTAGAGTATGCTAAGGAACTCGGCTGGGAGAATCCCCAGATCTGTCTCCACCTCGACCACGGCGATAGCTTCGAGCTGTGCAAGAGCTGCGTTGACTTCGGTTTCTCAAGCGTGATGATCGACGGTTCACACCTCCCCTACGAGGAGAACATCGCTCTCACAAAGCAGGTTGTTGAATATGCTCACGCTCACGACGTGACTGTTGAGGCTGAGCTCGGCGTTCTCGCTGGCGTTGAAGACGAGGTACAAGCTGAGGAATCTCACTACACCAAGCCCGAGGAAGTTATCGACTTCGCTACTCGCACTGGCTGCGACTCTCTCGCAATCTCTATCGGCACAAGCCACGGTGCTTACAAGTTCACTCCCGAGCAGTGCACTGTTGACCCCGAGACTGGTCGCCTCGTTCCTCCCCCCCTGGCATTCGACATCCTCGATGCTATCATGGAGCAACTTCCTGGTTTCCCCATCGTTCTCCACGGTTCTTCTTCAGTTCCCCAGGAGTATGTTGAGATCATCAACAACAACGGTGGCAAGATGCCCAACGCTGTAGGTATTCCCGAGGAGCAGCTTCGCAAGGCTGCTGCAAGTGCCGTTTGCAAGATCAACATCGACAGCGACAGCCGTCTGGCGTTCACCGCTGCTGTGCGCAAGGTCTTCAACGAGAAGCCCGGTGAGTTCGACCCCCGCAAGTACTGCGGTCCCGCTCGCGAAGAAATGGAACGCCTCTACAAGCACAAAATCCAAGAGGTTCTCGGCAGCAACGGCAAGGCATAATTGCTAACATCTGCTAAACACAAATGCCAAACACAAAACATCTTCCCGCCACAACGGCAGGAAGATGTTTTTTTATATTAGTATCTAGTTAACTCAACTTTAGCATTTGATAATAAATATTGCTAATTTGTTGTCCGGCAGGACAATACCTGAATAACCCCCACCGCCGAACGAAGTGGCGGTGGGGGAAGAAATGCAACATGCACCGCGTCCAGCAGGACGCTAATCGGAGCAAATAGGTGAGGCTCAAATGGTTTCACATGCTAAAGT
>NZ_JAZLLZ010000052.1:0-19733 GCF_045598405.1 Sodaliphilus sp. | reverse complement strand
TTTTTTTGTTTTTCCCATCATTTTAGGTCCAAAACCTGATCCAATACTCCGTGGGGGAAGTCGAGAAGTTTTGGCAAGTTTTGATGCGGTTGCCCTGGAAATAACGACCCTTATCCACCTAAAATCATTCGGTCTCCTATGGCAATATTTGTCACTCGCACATGGTGAAAGTGATATTGCTGGCGTGGAGTAGCTGGTCGTAGGTGATGAAGTTGCCGTCGATGGGGGTGCCGTCGATGGTCACTCCTGACACGTGCATATTCTTCTCGCTCAGGTTCTTGGCTTCGATGGTCACGGTGTGTGACTCGCCAGTCTTGGGCGATGTGACGTCGATGGTCATGCGGCGGAACTGGGGTGCGCCCAGGGCGAAGACGTTGCTTGCGGGTGTCACGGGGTAGAATCCCATGACAGAGAACAGGTACCACGCCGACATCTGGCCGCAGTCGTCGTTGCCGTTGAAGCCGTCGGGGGCGTTGTGGTAGTTGTCGCGAATGGTCTTGCGAATGAGTGCCTGCGCCTTGCGGGGCTGGCCGCAGTAGTCATAGAGGTAGATGTAGTGGTGTCCGGGCTCGTTGTCGTGGCGATAGTGTCCGCCGTCGAAGTTCTGGTCGAGCTTTGCCGCAAATGCCTCGTTGCCTCCCATCATCTCTATCATGCCGGGGATGTCCTGCATCACGCAGAAGAGGTAGGTCCACTTCGAGCCCTCTGTGAGGCCGTGGCGGTCGTGGTCGTTGATGTCGATGAAAGTGCCGTCGTACTTGCGTGGCAGCATGAACCCTTTCTCCTTGCAGTACTGGTTGCGGTAGTTTTGCGACCAGCGCATGAGTGCGTTGTAGTCGTCCACCTTGTTCATGTCGAGAGCCACACGCGCCACGCACCAGTCGTCGAGCGCATATTCCAGCGTGCGTGACACACTCTCGGCAGTGCGGTCGTCGGGTACATAGCCTATTGTGTGATAGAAACTTGCGCCAGCGCGAGCCTCGTATGACGTCCAGCGGTCTCGGTCGCCGTAACGTCGCTGGGTGTCGGCATCGGGAGGTGTCATTGCGTCCTTGCGCATCGCTTCATAGGCGAGGTTGACGTCATAGTTGCGAATGCCCTTCATGTAGGCATCGGCGATGACGGCGTCGGCATGGGTTGCAATCATGATGTTGGTGTACGACGGGTTGGGCCACATGGGCAACCAGCCGCCTTCTTTATACATGTTGAGCAAGCCGGTGATCATGTCGCCGGTCATCTCGGGTTCGAGCAGGGTGAGCAGCGGATGAGTGGCGCGGAAGGTGTCCCACAGCGAGAAGTCGTTGTAAGAGATGCCCTCGTGCACCTTGTCGTCCATAGCGCTGTAGTAGCGGCCGTCCTCGCTAAACTCGCGGGGGAAGCGGTAGTTGAGGTAAATGGCTGTGTAGAAGATGGTTTTGTCGTCAAGATTGTCGGTCTCGACACTCATCTTTGACAGCACATTGTTCCACGCTTCGCGTGTGCTCTGTGCCAGTGCATCGAGGCTCTTGCTGCCCACTTCCTTGTCGAGGTTGGCACGCGCCTGCTCCACGCTGATGAATGATGTACCCACGTGGGCTACAACGGGTTTGCCGTCGCTGTTGCCAAACTCCACAAACGCACCCATGCGTGTTCCGGTGAGCTCGGCCTTGTCGCGATACACCTTGTCGCCGTCCCAAGTGCCGTGTCCCTTGATGGGTCGGTTGAAACGCACCACAAAGTAGCCTTTGAAGTTGGGAGTCTCGGGACCAATCTGCGCGCTCTGTCGGTCGGGGTTGTAGCCCACAATCTCGTTGTTATCGAGGTCAACTTTCACCCAGCCACGCAGTTTCTCGAGGCGTGGGCCGTAATCATTTGCCCAGTCGCCCAGCGCGGGGTTGAGGTTGATGCCCTGCAAGATGACACGCTGCTGCGCCTTGCGGGGGAAGGTGAACTGCATCACGGCGGCACGGCTGGCAGCGCTCATCTCCACATGGAGCTTGCCCTCGGGTGCTTGCAGGTCCACGCTGTAACGGTAAGGCGTGGCTTTTTCGCAGTCGTGGGTGTAAGGCAACGCGCGGTCGCCGGGCAGTGGACGCACGTCGGTGCCTGTCTGGGGCATGAGCGACATGTAGCCGTAATCGCCCATCCAGATGGTGGGCTGATGCGAACCCATGAAGCCCATAATCGACTTGTCGTCATAGATATAGGCCATGGTTCCCATCTTGTTCTCGCGGGTTTGGGGCATGAAGTTGGTCATGGCGTGGGGTGTGCCCACGAAGGGGGCCGACCCGCCCTCTCCCTTGATGGCGGTGCCCATGAGGGTGTTCACGTAGTCAACAGGACTTGCGCTGGGCTTTGCCCAGACACTACCCATCGTCATCGCCGCAACGGCAGCAATAAATATCTTCTTCATCTTCATCATTATTTACTTTTTGTTTTTTCTTCCACAAAGACCCAGCCGCAAGAATCGGTAGCGCCTTCATCGGTCACAACTGTTGCTTCGTTGGCGCCGGGTTTGAGCTGCACGCCTGTAGCCACCCATGTGTTATGACCTTTATTTTCAAGAGCATACACCTTGCCATTAACTGTAAGCACGGGGGTCTTGCAGTTGCTGTAGACCTTCACATCGGTGACAGCCTCCTTGCGCTCGGTGTCGCGCTTTGAGCAGATGTGCACCATGGGCTCGGGGTTCCACTGCGCCTTGTAGTAGTAGAACGCATCCTTGCGCACCTTGCGGTCGTAGGTACACAGGCCTTTGTCGTTGATACCGAGCGCATCGCCCTCGTGACGACCCGCGCTGGCAAAGTCAAACATGTTCCACACAAACGTGCCCCACAACTGCGGGCTCTCGTCGATGATGCGGTAAGTGACCTCGTGCACAGAGGCTTGCCACTCCTCGGGGTGCCACTCTCCGTCGGTCTTGGGGGCCGACTTGATGTGCTGGTCGTGCTGCTTGATGCTAGCGCCGGCGCCATACTCGCTGATGGCTATGCTCTTGCCGCTGTCGGGCTTATAGTTCCATGCGATGGTCCACTTCATGTTCTCGGGATTGTCCCAGTACCAGCCGGGGTAGGTGTTGTGTCCCACCACGTCAGGAATCTGGTTCTCAGGACGTCCGGCATTGTTGGTCGCGCCCACGGTGACGCGGGTGGGGTCCTCGCGGTGAGCCAGGTCGTTGAGGCGAGCCACAAGCAGTTCGGGATGAGTTCCGTCGCCTAGCTCGTTGTAAAGGCTCCAGCAGAAAATAGACGGGTGGTTATAGCTCTGGCGAATGAGCTCAACGAGCATCTCGCAGGTGTTGTTGTCAAACTCGGCATTGCCCTTGGTGCCCTTCTCGATGAATGGAATCTCGGCCCACACGAGCATGCCTTCGCGGTCACACAGCGAGTAGAAGTATTGAGAATGAGGATAGTGAGCCAGGCGAATGGTGTTGGCACCTATTTCCTTGATCATCGCCATGTCCTCATCGTGGTCGGCTGTGGATAGCGCCCAACCCTGACCCTTGCGGTCCTGGTGGCGGTTCACGCCACGCAGGGGGTAAGACTCGCCGTTGAGGAAGAAACCCTTGTTGTGGTCGATGTGGAACGAGCGCAAGCCTATCTCCTCGGCAACCATATCAATAACCTTGTCGCCGTCCATCAGATAAACCTGGCAAGTGTACATCGCGGCGTCTTTCTTGCCGTTCCACAAATGGGGGTTTGGAATAGTCACAGGTAGCTTGACTTGATAGAAATCACTGCTGCGCTGCATAGTGCCGCCCTTGAACTCAAACATCTTGACGGTGCCAGTGTGGTCATTGCGCTGGTCGTCAGTGAAAACAACGCGCAAACCCAGTTTGTTTTTCACCTGTGCTGTTAGGTCAACCTTGGCAAGCACCTCAAGCTGCGCCTCGTCGGCAGTAACCTTGTTCTGCTTGATAAACACGCCCTTCGAGCCGTGGTCGTTGACGGTGATGCCGTTCTCGGGCACAACCTCGATGCTCACCGGGCGATAGATGCCGCCAAAGACGGTGAAGTCGCCCGCCAGCGGAATGATGGTCTCGTCCTTCGCATTGGTGACACGCACCAGCAGTTCGTTGTCTTTTTCTTTGAGATAGGGAGTTGCGTCGGCATTGAACGCGGTGAACGATCCCTTGTGCTCGCCTGCCAGGTGCCCGTTGACATAGACCCACGCATGCTGGCTCACACCCTCAAAGTGCAGCACCACGCGTTTCCCCTTGGTGTTCTTGGGCGCATCAAACGAGTATCGGTAGGCCCCGGCGCCGCGATAGTACTCGGGCGTACAGCCATCCTCGGCATTCCAGCAGTGAGGCACCCTGACTTGCTGCCATTGCACATCACCAGTTCCCTCGGGGGCAACGTCATGTTTCACAAACTGCCAATCACCATCGAGAGGCAGAGTACATCGGAATTGAGCCATAGCACCAAGCGCCACAGCTGCAATCGCCATCACAACAAACAGTCTCTTATATGCAGTCATAATAGAATAATTTTCTTCACATTGCAAAATTAATCACATTTACGCAAATAAAAAATCATATCCGTTGCACAAAATGCCACAATCGTGGATATCCGTTTGCGATTTCCCGACCGATCTCTCGCAGAGGCACAGAGAAAATGCCATCAAAGGGACTGTCCCTTTGATGGCATTCTATTTATAACCAACACATTAAACTTCTACAATGCCATCAAAGGGACAGTCCCCATGATGGCATTCTTGCTCCGACACCATGCGCCACACAGTTTTATAGTCTAGTGCGGCAATACGGGCTAACTGCCTCATACTCACACCCGCGTCAATAATGGATTTTGCATGCATGGCTCTTTTTGAGCGCGGCATCTCACGCAGCTCAATTCCCTGACATACCTGTTCAACAAGCCTGCGGGCCTCAGAATCAGTCAGGCGTGATTTGTGAACTTTGTTTAGGCGCACCTCGGCACTTACCTTCAATACCAGTTCCTTTATCTCGTCCCACTGTATCCCCGTGAACGGAAAAGATCGAGCACATACCGCAGGCATGCCAAGCGTTCCTGCGTATTCGTGCCAACTGCTCCACTCATAAGCATCGGGAGACGCAACCATCTCGGCAGCAACGGGATTTTGGTGTATGTAACGCAACAATTTTATGAAGTAGCCCGCATCTTCAACGGGTTCGCTCCTGTAGCGTCCCTGGAACAACGGCCCCAAACGCTCATAACGCTTGTTGAAGTAACTCACATAAGACACCAAGATGCGTTTCATCACTTCACCTATCGTTTCATTTCCTTCGGCAATCAGCAGATGGACATGGTTGTCCATCAAACAATAAGCATGAATCATGCAGTAGGACGGCAATGGCTTGTTATTTGAATCCACTGGTTCAGTCACGGAGCGAAGCACTTTCAAAAACTTACCTCGGTCCTGATTATCACGAAAAATATCTCTGCGATCAATACCACGCAACATCACATGGTAAACGCCTGTTGTACTAAAAACACGACTTCTCCTTGGCATAATATTTTCTATATTTTTTGATATTTTGTCGCAAAGATATAAAACAATTTTGATTTATCAAGAAAAACAAAGCAAGAAAATGCCATCACGGGGACTGTCCCTTTGATGGCATTCACAAAAGTTCCGACTAAAAAGTGTGGTAGAAACTCGTTGGCGGATGATGGGAGGGCGTGGGTCAGCGTTCTCGCGGGGTGGGGGTTGTGCGTTCGAATGCGGGGTTGTAACGTATGCGCCAGAGGTCGTAGTAGTTGAGCAAACGCAGGAGCCTCGGTTGAAAGTCGTTCCAGCCTGGGAGTCGCTCACCGCACCAAGCCTTCTCGGCAAGGGCGGCAATGCGCGGAAACACCATCATCTCGGCCTTCCACGGCTCGGCACAATACTCGGTCCACAAACAGCCCTCGACGCCAAGCAGATTGTCACGCACGGCAACGGATGCCGAGTCGGGAACAAGCTGGCTCTCATACACATCGCGCACCGTGAGCGTGCGGCCCGCGCCAGGAGCAAGCTCGGTCTGCGTCGAGTCTTCGTGGCAGGTGAAATAGAAGTATCGTCCGCTGGCGTTTATCCACTTGTGGGTGGTATCGATGCGGCGGAGAGGCATCTTGGGACGCACGTGCCAGCTCTCGACCACCCCGTCGGCGGGATCCATGCCCTCGGCACCGCCGTCCCAGCCTATCGCCACCTTGCCGTGCTTGCGGCACACCGCCTGCACATGCTGCATGAAGTGAGTCTGCAAGGCATGAGCGTCTTGCAAGCCGTGTTGTTCCATATACTGCTGTGTGGCAGTACTTTCGTTCCACCACCTGGGCGCACACTCATCGCCTCCCACATGGATATACTTGCCAGGGAACAACTGGCACACCTCGTCGAAAACCTCGTCAAGAAACTTGAAAACCTCGTCGCTGGGCGCAAGCACATTGTTCTGGCGGTTGAAGATGCCCCACGTGAGCGCGGTGTGCTTGATTGAGTCGGGCGAAGTGCTGAACTCGGGGTGTGCTGCCAGCACCGCCATGCAGTGGCCGGGGATGTCAATCTCGGGGACAACCGTCACAAAACGCTCTTCGGCATAACTGATCACGTCCTTTATTTCTTCCTGGGTATAGTAAGCCTGGTAAGGGCGGTCATAGTATTCGCCAGGGAAAATGCCCTTGATTTCGCCATCACGGCTGCTGCCACGTTCGGTTAGCTCTGGATGGCTTTTGAGTGCGATGCGCCAGCCTTGGTCATCGGTCAGGTGCCAGTGAAACACGTTCATCTTGTGCAACGCCATCCAGTCGATGTATTGCTTCACAAACGAAACGGGGTAGAAATGTCGCACCACATCGAGGTGCATGCCACGGTAGTCATATCCGGGAGCATCCACGATGGTGCAGTGCGGCAGCCTGGGCAGGTCGCCCGGACGCGAAGGGAGCATCTGGATCAATGTGGTCACGCCATAAAACCGTGCCGCAGGCGAAACCGACGAGATGCTGACCCGACGGTCATCAACAGTGAGCAGATAGCCATTAATAGGAGTAACCTCAACGTCATTTATCGTGATGATAGCATCGCTTGCGTTGTCAACGAGCTTGAAGTGCAGCCCCAGCTTGTCATGGCAATAATCCACCAGATACTTTGCAGCCGACATCGCACCGGGAGCAGCCCACACGCCGGCATCAACACCGAGCGAGAGCGTGCGTGACGAGTCAACGCGAGCCGACCTCACCGCCGGCACCACATCCACATTGCCAGCACCACACACCACCGCGACCAGAGTCATCAACACTAAAAACAGTTGCTTCATGCTTCAATCAAATTACAGGGGTTAAAAATCGACCACAAATTTAAAGGAATATTTCCACCTGGGCAAGCGGGCGAGGTGATTTTCTCCTGCGGGCTAGCGTGAGAACCCGCGAGAAGTGCAGGGGGCGGGGGGGCTTTGGGGGTATATAAGACATGGTGCAATGGCAAATAGGACATTTGTACTATTTTTTGAAAAAAATGGACAATAATAGGGAATTCCTTTTCTGTAATTTTGTACCTGTAATATTGGGCGCGTGACTTTGGCTCCCGAAAACATTAACAGCAACCAATGAAGAAATTTCTTGCCATAATAACCCTAGTCTTGTGCACGGCAGCCGCTGTGGCACAAAACTACCCGTATAAATACTATTTCCGCCACATTTCGAGTCCCGAGGGCCTGTCGCAGACCGACGTGAAAGCAATCTTGCAGGACTCCTACGGTTTCATGTGGTTCGGCACCCGCAACAAGCTCAACCGATATGACGGCAACTGCATCAAGGTGTTTGACATCCGCGACCAGAAAAACGGCAATTGCAACAATAACGTGTCGTCGCTCTATGAAGATGCCGACAAGCACTTGTGGGTGGGTACCGACAAGGGCGTGTTTATCTACGATCCCGTCAACGAGTCGTTTGCCTTCATGGGCGACAAGGCCAACAACGGCTCCAAGATGACCGACTGGGTGGCACAAATCGACAACGACAACGACGGCAACATCTGGATCATCGTCCCCAACCAGGGCATGTTCCGCTACGGCAAGGACAAGAAGCTCAAACATTACTCGCTGGGCAACTCGTCTCACCCCGACCGCGGCACACCGCAGTGCATGGTACTCGACAAGAGCGGCAAGCTGTGGGTGGGCACCGACGGCAACGGCATCTTTGCCTACGACCGCAACGGCGACCGCTTTGTCCAGCACATGGGCGACAACGGCACATCGTCGATTATGGGCGAGAACGTGTACCGCATGAGCGACTACGGCGATTTCCTCGTGCTTGGCATTCACGAGGGCAAGCTGCGCAAGTTCAACAAGCGCAAGAACGAGGTGACCGACATCAACGCCCCGGAAGTGCATTACAAGATTATACGCGACGTGAAGCACTACGACGGCGTGCTGTGGGTGGGCACCGACAACGGCATCTACATAGTTGACGAGAACACAGGCATCACCGAGCACATAGCCAACGACCCCATGTGCAGCTACTCGCTGCGTGACAACCAGATAGGCCGCATCTACCGTGACCGCGAGAACGGCATCTGGGTAGGATTTAACATGGCTGGCGTGAGCTACCTGCCGCAGCAGGGCATGCACTTCATGCGATATGTGCCGCTGATGAGCCCCGGCACCATCACCAGCAAGCGCATACGCGACCTCGTGGAAGACAATTCCGGCAACATCTGGGTGGGCACCGACGACCACGGCGTGAACATCTTCAACCCCAACACCGGCACCTTCAGCCAGGCACGCCTGTCGAGCAACAAACCGCTCGCCATGCTTCACTGCGACGACAAGATCTGGGTGGGGTTCTATAAAAACGGCATCGATGTGGTGAACTCGACCACAACGACGGCTTCTCACCTGAGCGCCGAGAGCCTAGGCATGAACGACCAGAGCATCTACGCCCTGTGCGAGGACGGCAAGGGCCGTATGTGGGTGGGCAACGGCTGGGGCGTGTATATGAGCGAGCGGGGCTCGTCGAACTACACCCGCCAGGAGCAGTTCGGGTTCAACTACATCTACGATATCCTCGAGGACAACGACGGCAACATCTGGGTGGCATCGCTGGGCAACGGCGTGTTCTGCTACAATCCCGGCACAGGCAAGACAGTGCACTACACGCACAACGCCAACGACCCTACCAGCCTGAGCAGCAACTCGGTGAGCAGCATCCTCATGGCAAGCGACGGCAACCTGTGGTTCTCGACCGACCGCGGCGGCATCTGCTGCCTCAACAAGCCAACCGGCAAGTTCAAGACTTACAGCCTGGCGCAAGGCCTGCCCGACGACTCGGCATACGAAATCATCGAGGACAACGACGGCAACCTGTGGTTCGGCACCAACAACGGCCTGGTGAAGTTCACCCCCTCAACCGGCGCATGCAAGATCTACACCACGCACAACGGCCTGCCCGGCAACCAGTTCAACTACAAGAGTGCGCTCAAGGCCAGCAACGGCATCTTCTACTTTGGCAGCAGCGAGGGACTCATCTCGTTCAACCCCCACTCGATGCGCGTCAACGAACTGGCGCCCAAAGTGTATATCACCGCCCTGCTTATCGACAACAAGGAAGTGATTCCTGGCGCCGAGGACTCACCGCTCGACAAGAGCATCATCTTCAGCGACAAGATCACCCTGTCGCACGACCAGTCAAACATAGGCTTCAACTTTGCCGCGCTCAGCTATGTGATGCCCGAGGCCAACTCCTACGCCTACAAGATGGATGGCGTGAACAGCGACTGGATTGAGACCAGCAACTCTCACAGCGTCACCTATGCCAACCTCTCGCCCGGCACTTACACATTCAGGGTAAAAGGCAGCAACAGCGACGGCGTGTGGAGCGAGCAGGAAACCGTGCTTCACATCACCATACGCAACCCGTGGTGGAACACCATCTGGGCATGGATAGCCTACATCCTCCTGCTTGCAGGATTCTCGTGGTGGGCATTCCGATTCATACGCGCCCTCAACAGCCGCAAGGCGCAAGAACGCCAGCAACACTTTGAGAGCGAGAAGGAAAAAGAACTTTACCGCACCAAGATAGACTTCTTCACCAGCATAGCCCACGAGATACGCACCCCGGTGACACTTATCAACGGCCCGCTGGAGAACCTTATGGATATGGACATCGTGGATCCCGAGATCAAGCGCAACCTCAGCACCATGAGCCGCAACACCAACGAGCTGATGGCGCTGATCAACCAGCTGCTCGACTTCCGCAAGGTGGATAGCAACAAGATGGACATCAACACCGTGTCAATCAACATCTCCAGCATGCTGCGCGAGTGGGTGCGCAAGTTTGAAGAGGTTGCCCACGCCCAGCACCGCTCGGTAGAGCTCATTGGAGCCGACGACAAAGCCTACGTGCTCGCCGACCGCAACTCGGTGATCAAGATTCTCAACAACTTGTTCTCTAACGCCGTGCGCTATGGCGACACATTCATCAAGATAACCCTCACGGTCGATGGCGACGAGACACGCATCACCTTTGTGAACGACGGCGAGACCATCCCGCCCGAGTCGCAAGAAAAGATATTCGACGCCTTCTTCCAGATGACCCACAATGCCAACGCCTCATCAAGTTCGGGCATAGGCCTGTACCTGGCTCACTCGCTTGCCGAGCTGAATGGCGGCAAACTCAACTATGACATCGTGGACGGCAACAATTCGTTCACACTCACGCTCAAAACACTCAAGTCGGAAACCGCCGAGGCCATCGAGGGCAACGACATGATAGCCGACGACGAGCTCGACACCAGCGACGACATGCAGCGCAGCGAGACCATCCTCGTGGTTGATGACAATGCCGATCTGCTCACCTTCATCAGCGAGAAACTGAGCAAGCTCTACACCGTCAAGACGGCCGAAAACGGCGTCAACGCCTTGAAGGTGCTCAAGGAGCAACCCATCGACATCGTGATAAGCGACATCATGATGCCCGAGATGGACGGCATCGAGCTGTGCAAGCACATCAAGGGCGACATCGAGATGAGCCACATCCCCGTCATCCTGCTCACAGCCAAGAATGACCTTGACAGCAAGGTCGAAGGACTGCGCATAGGTGCTGACGCCTATATCGAGAAACCCTTCTCGTTCAAGTACCTGGTGGCAAAACTCGCGTCAATCTTCGATAACAAGCGCCGCGAGACCGAGGCGTTCAACCGCAAGCCCTTCGTGCCCACGGGCAACATGGGCATGAGCAAAGCCGACGAGAAGCTGATGAACAAGATCGTCGAGACCATCGAGGAAAATATCGAGAACCCCAACTTCGGCGTCGAGGTACTCGCCGAGCGAGTGTACATGAGCCGCAGCAGCCTGCACCGCAAGATCAAAGCCATCTCGGGCAGCTCACCCACCGACTTCATCCGCCTCATCCGCCTCAAGAAAGCGTCGGCGCTCATAGCCGAAGGCAGCTACCGCACCGGCGAGGTGTGCTACATCGTGGGCATCAATTCACCGTCATACTTCATCAAGCTGTTCCAGAAGCAGTTTGGCATGACCCCCAAGGAGTTTGAGAAGCAGCAGCGTGCAGCACAGCAGGCTGCCAAGCAGCAAGAAGAGGAAGAAAAGTGACAAAAACGATACAATATATAAAGGTAAAAAAGATTAGATTATAATATGAAAACATTGAGCTTTATCATCTTCAGTATTATTGCCACCTCGATGTGCGCAATGGGATCGTTCACGCCTGGCGAGAAGTGGGCCGACACCGACGGCCGTCACATCAACGCCCACGGCGGCGGCATCATGTATCACAACGGCACCTACTACTGGTATGGCGAGTACAAGGGCGACTACACCTACCGCTCACCCGGCGTGGGCTGGGAATGTTACCGCGCCGAGGCCGGCGGCGTGTCGTGCTACTCGTCAAAGGACCTATACAACTGGAAGTTTGAGGGCATAGCCCTGTCGCCCGACACCGTCAACACCCACAGCGACATCCACCCCACCATGGTCATCGAGCGTCCCAAGGTGATTTACAACGAGACGACAGGCAAGTTCGTGATGTGGATGCACATCGACAACCACGACTACGGCAAGGCAAGCGCCGGCGTGGCAGTGGGCGATTCGCCCACCGGCCCGTTCACCTATATTGAAAGCGTGCGTCCCAACGGCCAGATAGCCCGCGACCTCACCGTCTATAAGGACGACGACGGCAAGGCCTACCTCATCTACTCGTCGGAGGGCAACGCCACCATGCAGATCTCGCAGCTCACAGCCGACTACCTCAAGACCGTGGGCACCTACACCCGCAACTTTGCCGACAAGTTCCGCGAGGCACCCGCCATCTTCAAGCGCGGCGGCAAATACTACATCGTGTCGAGCGGATGCACCGGCTGGTCGCCTAACGAGGCAGAATATGCCGTTGCCGACTGCATAACAGGACCTTACACCGCAATCAACAATCCCTGCCGTGGCAAGGATGCCGACAAGACATTCTATGGCCAGAGCACATTTGTTCTTCCCGTTCAGGGCGTTGAAGATACCTTCATCATGATGTTTGACAAGTGGAACAAGGTCGATCTCATCGACTCTCGGTACATCTGGCTACCTATCAAGTTTGAGGGCGACGAACTCACCGTGCCCTGGCAAGACCAGTGGAGCCTGTAACCCGTTTCCACTGATTAAAAATGCTGTCCTTGCGGTTATATCACACTATTTTTCTACTATTTGCAACATCTGTTGCATAAGACTTTAAAAAGTGTGAGTAAATTTGCAAATGAAGATATATACAAAAACTAATACACAAACGAAATATGAAATACGGTTTTACATTGAGCATGCTCCTGTGCCTGGCGGCAACCGCTGGCGCGCAGACTCCCGGAGCCAGCAGTAACATCAAGTTCCAGCGCGTAGCAACCCCCGTTCCCAAGCAGACAGCAGTGGGCGGTCAGCAAGCTGGCGAGTTCTATCATTCACAGTACACTGGCGCAGCATGGGGCGACTACAATAACGACGGGTATCTCGACGTCTATTATAGCGACCGCAACACTCACGTCAGCACGTCTAACACGCAGTCCAACCTCTACCGCAACGCAGGCAATGGCACCTTCACCCGTGTGGCATGGCCACCATTTGCAGCAACAGCATTCTCTACCCCTGTGTGGCTTGACTTCAACAATGACGGCCTTCTCGACATGTTCATCTCAGGACTCTCGGCATGGGGCTACGGATGGGACGACAAGCACAGTAATATCGACCTGCCCAAGAGCCACTTGTATATCAACAAGGGCATCGATGCCGATGGCAATGCCACTTATGAGGAAATCGCCAACTGCGGCGTGCGTCCCGTGTTCAACGGACTGAGCGGCGGCAAGGGTCACATGGCAGCTGCGGCTGGCGACTTTGACAAGGACGGCTATACCGACGTTATCCTCACTGGTTTTGACGAGCCTGCACGCCTCGACACCGAGACACCCTTCCTGGCAGTGCGCACATGCAAGCTCTATCGCAATGTCAATGGAGAGCGCTTTGAACTCGTTGAAGCTCCGCTGGCCAATGGCAAGCAATTTGAGGGCTTGTGCGATGGTAGCGTGACCATGGTTGACCTCGACGGAGACTCATGGCTCGACATCGTTGCCAACGGCTATGACAGCAAGCACGAGAGTTCACTCCACATTTACTGGAACAATGGCGACGGCACATTCACCGAGAAGGAAACTGGCGTTAAGGGACTCACTGCTGGTATCACTGCAGTGGGCGACCTCAACAACGACGGCCATCCCGACCTGGTAATGGGCGGTATCTATGAGAACACTAACGGCAAGAAACTTTACATTGCAAAGAACCTGGGCAACCGCGAGTGGCAACTGGTCACACCCAGCACATTTGAAGGCATCGACGGTGCACAAATTTCGATAGGCGACGTCAACCAGGACGGTCTTGCAGATCTTCTCGTGGGTGGTCACGGCCAGCAGCACGAGCACACGACATGGCTCTATGCTAACCAGGGCGACTTCAACTTCACTCCTGTTTATGCCCAGTATCTCGACTCATTCGGCAAGCTCGGTCACTTCAACCGCGTGACTCACGGCAACCAGCACCTCATCGACTATGATAACGATGGTTACCTCGATGCATGGAGCAGCGGCTGGAGCAACGGCATGTGCAGCAGCGGCTGTCTCACCGAGATTTACCGCAACACCAGCTCAACCAAGGGCGTTGCAGCCAACGCAGCCCCCGAGGCACCCACAGCACTCAGTGCCACTATCGACGAGAACGGCCTCGTGACCTTCACCTGGGTTGCTCCCAGCGACGACTTCACACCCGAGGCTGCATTGCGTTACAACTTCTACATCAAGCGCCAGGGCAGTGAAAAGACCTTCATGGTTCTCCCCGCCGACCTTGCAACCGGCTTCGTGCGCGTGGGCAACACCACCGGCGCTATCCAGAGCTGCACATTCAAGACCACCATCACCGAGAGCGGCATGTATGAGTGGGGCGTTCAGGCCATCGACAACGGCAACCGCGGCAGCAAGTGGACATCGGCAGTCAGCAAGTTTGACGTGAGCGGCATTGACGACGTGAACACCAATGCGACTCAAGGTAAGGTGTGGGCAAGCGCCAAGACTCTTTACTACACTTCAATCGACAATGCAACTCTCACTGTTTACAAGGCAGATGGCAAGGTGGTTGAACAAACAGCGGTAAACGGCAGCGGTTCATTGAACATTAACGAGGCTGGCGTTTATGTTGTTGCTCTCACAAGCAATGGCTCGTCTTACACAACCAAGGTTATCATTCGCTAATAAGCATGACATCTAGAAGCATACTTCTATACATATTCGCAATTATTTCACTGTGTGCCAGTGCCGAGGTTATACACCTCGACGGCACACAGTGGTTGTTTTCGCGCATCGACCGCACCACCCCCATCAGCACCGCAACCCTCGACGGCGCCGGGAAAACCATTGACCTGGGCGCGCCCAGCAAGGTGAGCGAGGTGGTGATTACCTTTGATGGCGATGCGGTGCAGTGGATCAAGGCTAACGCTCAAGTGAGCGACGATGGCAAGCAGTGGACGCGCGTCTCGAGCAAGGACGACATCAAGTGCCAGGCCAATATGGTCAACGACATCACCACTGTGGGTAACACCGTGGGTCTCACGCAGGTAACAGGCAGCACCAGCGCCATCGTGAGCGTGCAGGGTAGTTGCCGCTACGTCAAGGTTGAGCTTGAACGCACCATGGACAACGACAAGCACGACATCGAGGCTCCCGTGGCAACGATAGATGTCAACCCCATGGTAGATTACAACGTGATTCACGACGCAGCCACCGTGGCATGCGACGACAGCGCGTGGGAAAAAGTGGGCGTGCCTCACTGCTACAACGAGAGCGACTCCTACCTCAACGGCACCACTGGCGAACGCTGCTGGCGCGGCGAGGTGTGGTATCGCAAGCACCTCACCATCGACAAGAAAAACAAGGGGAAGCACATCTTGCTTGAATTCCAGAGTGTTAACATAGGTTACACGGTATATGTCAACGGCCACGCCATCAAGGGCAACACCGCTGTGCCCCAGCCTGGTCCTGTGACCCACGTGGGCAGCTTCCTGCCGTTCACCGTGGATATCACCCCCCACGTCAACTGGGGCGGCGACAACGTGATTGCCGTGAACGTGAGCAACAAGAAGGACACATTCTTCACCTGGCCATGCTTTGCCGAGAACGAGGGCTTCGGCCAGGCAATGGGCGGCATCACCGCACCCGTGCTCATGCACATCAAGGACGACGTGCACATTCCCACCAACAGCTACTCGCCCACCGGCAAGTGGGGCACCTACTACGGCACCCTCAACGCCAGCAAGGACAAGGCATTGCTGCGTTTCATGACCGCTGTGGATAACGACGGCGACCGCATGGCACGCGTCACCCTCAAAACACGTCTGCTCGACCATCGCGGCAAGACGGTGCTCGCGTTTGAGCAAACAGCCATCGCCCCGGCGCATGGCTCGTGCACACTCGACCACACCGACTCTATCAAGAATCCCACGCTGTGGTACCCCGTGGGCGGCAGCGGCACACCTTATTTATATAAGGTAGAGGCCAAGACCTACGTTGACGGCAAGTGCACCGACGTGCACACCGAGCAACTGGGCATACGCACCATCACGTGGGACGATGATTACTGCTACGTCAACGGCGAGAAAACCATCTTGCGCGGATTTGGCAACCGCAACATCTATCCTGGCCTGGGATCGGCAGTCCCCACGGCATTCCAGTGGGAGGAGATTGCTCGCATAGCCCGCTGCGGCGGCAACTCGCTGCGTGTGGGCCACCAGCCTCCGTTTGTAGAAACCATCGAGGCGTGCGACGCACTGGGCGTGCTGCTGTTCCTCAATAGCGGCGACGGTGAGTGGTCGCTCAAAAACGAGCCCGCGCTCACCTACAAGCGAGAATATGACCGGGATGCTATCATCGCCTTCCGCAACCACCCGTCGATCCTCGTGTGGGAGTCAAACAACGGCCTGGCCTACGACGGCGTGAAATATCTGCCCAACTACACCCAGGAGGAAGCCGAGAAGTGGGACTTCTACGCACCGCGCATCGTGATGAACCGCGATGGCTATCCCCGCGAGTGGGACAGCAGCAAGCGACTCATGGTGGGCTATACCAACCGCTACGAGAAAGTCAAGGGCAGCCCCTCAATCAACACCGAGGTCTATGGCACAAACTGGAGCGGAAACCCCAGCTGGTGCATCGCCCGTCACGACTACGACAACGAGAAGGCGTTCACCCGCTTCTATGTGCAGAACTATCTCGACGACCTCAAGAACCACGCCTGCGGTTGGCTACACTGGATGCTTAGCGAGACCTACGGCGAGGGCTACACTATCTACCTCAACGGCATGCGCAACCAGAAGAGCCTAGGCTCGTGTGCCATGGACGGCAACCGCTTCCCCAAACTCCCCTACCGCGTCTATGAGAACGCGCTGTGGGTGCCCTACTCTACCCGCCCCGGCGTAGCATTGCAAAGCCACTGGAACTACTCTGGCATTCAGAACGTTGACGCATGGAGCAACTGTCCGCAGGTGGAGCTATTTATCGACGGCGTGTCACAAGGTAAGGTGACCCCCGACGCCAACACCAAGCAGTGCACATGGAAGGGCATCGAGTGGCGCCCGTCTGTCGTCACTGCTGTGGGACTCGACGAGAACGGCCGCGAGGTGTGCCGCGATGAGATTGCAACCGCCGGCAAGCCTCACCGCATCGAACTCACCGTTGACCGCTGGAGCGACCGCCCCGACGGCGGAAACTTCACTCTGCGCGCCAACGCCAGCGACGCTTTCACCGTGACAGCCCGCATCGTCGATGAGCAAGGACGCTGGTGCCCTCGCGCCGAGAACAACATCACCTTTGAGGTTGAGGGCGAAGGCGTGTATAAGGGTTCTTACAACTTCTACATCACCCCGGGCAAGGGACTGTCTTACCATGCCCCGGGCGACCACGAGCTGCAAGCCGAGGGCGGACTCATGCGCGTAGCAGTGCGCACCACCTTCAACCCCGGCAACATCACCGTCAAGGCGACGTCACCCGGCTTGCTACCCGGCGAGTGCTCAACAGTTTCAAAAACTAGATAAAAAGAACCGTCCCTTTTATCTAGTTTTTGGACATTTTTAGATACAACTAAATTAAACTAGGTAAAACTAGATAAAAAGAACCGTCCCTTTTATCTAGTCGATAGCGTCAAGAAAATAACAAACATCTAGTAAATCTAGAACTATAAAAAAGATATAGACTATGAAGAAATCATTGATGGCATTGGCCATTACATTACTCGCTGCCAGTGCAGCACAGGCAACAGTCACGCTGCCTAGCTACTTCAGCGATGACATGGTAGTGCAGCAGAACGCCACTCTCACAGTTAAAGGCAAAGCGTCACACGCAGGTACAGTAACAGTAAACGCCGGCTGGGCAAAACAGGCCTACACTGGCAAGACCGACGCTAACGGCAATTTCTCAATCAACGTCCCTACCCCCAAGGCTAGCCTCAAGGCTTACACCATCACCGTGAGCGACGGCGACAAACTCACCCTGAACAACGTGCTCGTGGGCGAGGTGTGGGTGTGCTCGGGACAGTCCAACATGGAGATGCCCATCAACGGCTGGGGCAAGGTGAAGGACTACGAGCAGGAACTCAAGAACGCCAACTATGACAACATACGCCTCTTGCAGGTGAAGCGCGTGGTGTCTAACGTGCCCACCGATAACCTCATCCTGAGCAACGGCGAGAAGTGGAACGTGTGCTCGACCCAGAGCGCCGACAACTTCTCGGCGACCGCCTATTTCTTCGCACGCCGCCTGTGGAACCAGCTCCGCATCCCCATCGGTGTGATCGACACTTCATGGGGCGGCACTCCCGCCGAAGCGTGGACCAGCACCGAGACTCTCATGACGGTGATGGACACCCAGCAAGATGCCATCGAGCGCGCAGCAATTAAAGGCGACGCTCAGAAACTCAAAGAAAAATATGACCGCGACATGGCTCACTGGCGCAAACTCTATAACAAAGCCGACGAAGGCATGGACGGCAACACTCCCCGATGGGTGAACGGCACCACCGACATGGACGGATGGAAGACCATGAACCTGCCCAACGCGTGGGAATGGGCTGGACTGCCCAACTTTGACGGCGTGGTGTGGTTCCAAAAGACCGTCACCCTGCCCGACCACTGGGTGGGTAAGGGCCTCAAAATCAAGGCTGGCAAGGTCGATGACGAAGACTGGACATGGGTAAATGGCACGCAAGTGGGCAGCACCAACGGCTACTGGATTGAGCGCGTGTATGACGTGCCCGCGGCCCTGATTAAAGACAACAAGGTCGTGATCACCATCAAGGTGCGCGACGAGACTGGTCTGGGCGGCATCTGCGGCGACGCTGGTATGCTTGAGCTCAAGATGGGCGACGAGACACTGGCTCTGGCAGGCGAGTGGAACTACCACATCGGCCTGAGCGTTGCCGACATGCCCCGCATGCCCGAGCAACCCACAAGCCAGAACTACAACAGCAACCTCTACAACGCAATGATTTACCCCCTGCGCGACTTCGCCATCCAGGGCGCCATCTGGTATCAGGGCGAAGCCAATGCCGACCGCTGGCCGCAGTACACACCGCTCTTCCAGGCGATGATCCACGACTGGCGCAAGCTGTGGAAGAAGGACATCCCCTTCTACTTCGTGCAGATTGCCAACTGGCAGGAACGCCACGCCGTGCAGCCCGACTCTCGCTGGGCCTACCTGCGCGAGGCACAGACCAATGCACTGCAACTCTCTAACACCGGCATGGCAGTGACCATCGACATAGGCGAGGCCTACGACATCCACCCCAAGAACAAGCAGGAAGTGGGCTTGCGACTGGCTAACGCGGCTCTGGCACAGACCTACAAGCGCGGACAGTATAATCTACCCCTCTACGACGGACAGATGAAGGTGAACGGCAACAAGGCGATCTTGAGCTTCAACCAGGCACTCACCGTGCAGGGCGACAAGGTGGAAGGATTCATCATCGCCGGCCCCGACATGAAGTTCCACACCGCACAGGCAATCGTCACCGGCAACAAGGTGACAGTGTGGAGCCCCGAGGTGTCAATGCCCATCGCAGTGCGCTACGCCTGGGGCGACAACCCCGCCAACAACGTGCGCTCAACCGACGGCTCACTGCCCCTCACCCCTTTCCGCACCGACCGCTGGTAACTTTGTAAAGGTTTAAATGTTTAAGGGTTTAAGAGTTTAAAATGCCATCATAGGGACGTCCCTGT
>NZ_JAZLLZ010000051.1:0-2353 GCF_045598405.1 Sodaliphilus sp. | reverse complement strand
TGAGTTGTGCCTGCGCAAGGCTTGCAATAAGGCTAACCATTGCAAAAAAGATTAATTTTTTCATTTCTTTAATTTTGTTTTTAGGTTTATAAATAATTTGGATAAGAATAATTACATAGTTTGTGAGGTCACGTACTGGCTGGCAGCGAGAGTGCCCTCAAAGACGTCGCCTTCGGTAGTCTCGATGACGATAGAGTAATCACTGATACCGTCAACTGCGAGAGGGATTGTTGTGAAGGAAGATGTCGCATAGTAGTCCACGTCGGCATACAGCGAAGAAATGGTGACTGTGTAATTGTTCACAGGCTGGTTGCCGAAGTCGATGGTGATCGTGGAATCATAACTAGAATAGATTACTTCGGGTAAATCAATAGGTTCGTAGTTGTGTTGATGTTGATACAAACCTCGCTTGATTGCAATTCGAGTTGTCCCTAAAGAAAGAGGTGCACAAGTTATGGCATAACTTGAAATACAAGTCATAACCAAAAGAAAAATTAAAATTCTTTTTTCATATATAAATATTTAAGAGTTACTAGTAATGCAAAATTACTGACTATATCTCCTAACAATCAAATATTTATATAAAATTTATGGAGGGGGTAATTTGTTGAATACCAATTATTTGTAAATTTATTTTAAGTTGTGCTCCAACTATCGCCTAACAAAGGTTAGTGTGTGAGATGATTTTTAAATGATTTCTTCTAGTTTATGTCCTTCTCCTAATATTTTCACAGCAAGCTTGTGACGATAATTGGATACTATTTGTACGTTTTTGTAATTAAGAATACGGCGTATTATTGCGTTAGGCATATTTATTGTACAAAGGCCAAAGACTCTCTTCTCAATACTACTTAATGATAAATTTTTATTATCTAAACGTTCTTTTATATCGCGATGCTTTATTGCAATAATTTCATCCAAAGTATTCCAGAATTCATCACTAACAATAATGGGCGCATCATTTCCAATGATGTTATCAGACTTATGTTTTCCGTTATAAAAGACACAATGTAAAATCTCGTCTATACAAAATTTTGTTTTTTCTTGTATAATAATCAGTTCCGAAAGTGCTTGCAATGAGTTGTCTGGTGAAGCTGGGGTACATTGTATCTCCTTGAGTTGCGCTTCTTGTTCTTGAATCCGTAGGATGAAATTCTTGTTTTCTACAGTTTGTTGCTCAATATGCCTTTTCATATTATTGAGCTGAATTATTGCATCATTAACTTCTTGACGTGCGAAACGCAACTTTTGTCGTAACAAAACGACAATATAAGTAATACTTAAAATAACAACGACTAAAATAGCCATAAATAGGAGATAGCGTCGTTGTTTTGCAAGATAGTCAATTTTAGTTTCTGCTTTTTCGTACTTAAGTTCAGCTTCGCGTAAATCTATTGCTTGGTTAGCAACAAGCACCGAGTCTGCCAAATCGACAGCAATCTGGTTAAGTTCAATATATTTGTATGTATCTCTTTCGGCAAGTGCAATTTCTGCTTTTGCTCGAAACATAGAGATACTATCCTCAATATTATTTGCTGGCAAAGCGAGATTTAAATACCAGTAAGCCGAGTCAATCAAATTCATTTTTGCAAAAGATGTTGAAACAAAATCATTGCACATACGATTATTGGTATATTTCCCATAAGTGACCAATGTTTCATGTGCAATTGATGTCACTTCTTTGTATTTTTCTTGGTGGAAATATAATGCACACAAGGAAGCTAGACCATCATAAATATTGGAACTATCGTTAATCTCTTTAGAAATGATAACGCTATGTTTAATATAATACTCCGCACTATCATTGTTTAACAGGGTATAAACAGATCCTAATAATCCCAGAGTTTGAGCTTCATAATGTTTGTCTCCTGCTTTTTTAAATCCATGTAAGGCGGTTTTATAGAGTATAACGGGAAGAGAATCTACGAGTTCATAGTTGTATAGCGATGCTTTCCTGAAGTTGATATAGCCGATGTGGAAGTAGTCGTCGGCAGGGCAGAGGGTCTCGGCTCTTTTGTAGTATTCGATTGCTTGCTCGGCATCGCCCAGTTCTTCCATGACGCAGCCTTTGTAGAGGAGCGAACGCATGCGGTGGTCGGGGTTGGCGCCGTTGCGGTCGTAATGGTTGAGGGCGATATTGATGATGCTGTCGCTCGTTGCGGGGCGGTAGGCTTTGTAGTCGGCTATGGTGGTGAGCAGGGCGTGGTAGGCTCGGTCGTCGGCGGTGGTGAGCGAGTCCTCGGGATAGTCGGCCAGCAGCTCGCAGGCACTGTCGGGAGCCTGCAAGATGAGCGAGTCGATGGCAACGAGCGACGGCCGGTCGGCACGGCTGCCGCACGACACCAAGCAAGCC
>NZ_JAZLLZ010000050.1:0-7216 GCF_045598405.1 Sodaliphilus sp. | reverse complement strand
TACCCATTACCACAGGTTCCCGCCCTGTATGGTGGTCGGTGTGGCTCACAGGCTCACAGGTCGGTGTTGATGCTGACAGGAAACTGGCGGGTGTTACTCTCTCTCATGGAGCCACACCCCACAGGTGTTATAATATGCTTTCAAGTGCATTTTGTTTCGCTTTGTCCGTGGCTCTTACATATCTTTCAACCATTTGTAAATTGCTATGTCCTAATAAGTCCGCAACTACTTTGATATTTGCGCCTTTGGTTAATAGATTTGTGCCGTAACTATGGCGGGCGCAATGCCATGTTATGTGTTTATCAATTCCCGCCCTATTTACCCACCTTTGCACATCTTTGTTACAAGCGGTTGAACTTGGTAAATTAAATATCCTTTCGTGCTTTTTGCCTGTCCCTATTAGTGGCAGTATCTTTTCATCAAACTTTGCACCATAGGACAAAACACACTCCCCGCCTGTCTTGGCTTGCCTAAATGTGATTGTCTTGCGTGAATAGTCCACACTCGCAAACGTGATTGTTGAAACATCGCAAAAGCGCAAGCCACTGAAACAACTAAATAAAAAGGCTCGTTTCACTACATCACTACCGCAAGCGGTTACCGCAAGTTGTTCTATTTCGTCAGCGGTCAAAATATCCTTTTTCATTTGCAGTTGGTCGGACTTGATTGTTACACCCTTACAGGGGTTTTTTATTATCATATCGTGGTCAATGCAATAGTTTATAAATTTCTTAAATCTCGCATAGTAAGTGTGTGCGCCCTCTCCCGTGTGATTGTCTTGCAAGTATTCAACGAAAGATATTATAAAGTCTTTGGTTAATGCTTGAATAGGAAATTTATTGACAAATTGCGGTGCATAGTCTTGCAAGAAATTGCACAGGTTATTATATACTGCAACCATTACCCGCTTATCTCCTTTTTTGTAGTTGTCAATGTACTTTGAAAACTCGCTTATAAAATCAACCCTTTGCGGTTTTGTGATTGTAATGTTATAGTCAAGTGTTATTAGTTGTTGTTGACGGTCATGCCTTATTTGCTCGGCTTGTAATAACACTTGGCGATTTTGCTCACGTTCAAAAGGTGTGCGGGGGTTGGTTATAAGGTTTAGACCATGCAATGTTTCTTTGCGAATTATTTGCTTACCTGTGCGAGTATCACGACCGAAATAAAATTTTAACCTTAATGCGGTTGTTCCGTCTGCTTTCGCTTTCGGCTCTAATTTTGGGTTATCCCCTTTTTTGTTGTTAATCTTGATTGCCATGTTTTTATTTGTTTTGATTTCTCTGCAAAGATAGTAAAAAAAATAACACGGGGGTCACACGGGGGTCACAAAAAAGCAGATTATTTTATATTTTCTGCAAACCACTGCAAACCATTAACAAATTATCTCGTTGTATTTCAATACTTTCTATATTGATTAAAAAGGGGTTAAAATGCGGGTTGTGTACCCGGCGAGAGTACATGAAAAAATCCATAAGCATCCTGTTTTGCTTATGGATTTCTCTTCTATAACCGATAACCTATAACCTGTCAAATTGATCAAGTTAGCAACTTAGCGAAAGTTAAAAACCTAACTTAATTGTTTAGACTCATTATGGGGTGATATTCGATATCTCTTGTTTCTACTATGCTTCCAGAGGCATCAAGCTTTTTTCTCCAGTTGCCATACTCGTCGATGTCGGTATAGGTGAAGGTGTTTTTTCTTGAAAGCCTCCACCCGTCGGCTTCATCGACATCACCTAGGTAGTATTCATAGACTGTCTCGGTCAGTGGCCAGTTGTTGGCATCAAAGTTGGAGTAGGTGCATCGGTCTCCCGCACCGTCTCCCCCTGACTCATATTTAACCAGCTTGCCACCTCTCACCTCGTAGGATTCGCCCCACGAGTCGTAGGTTCCATTCATGACTAGCCCCAGTTCGTTGCCATTGTGCGATATCTTATACCCGTGGGTCTCGTGATTGTCGCCCATCTCATATTTAATCAATCGCCCAGTCTCGTTGAATGTGCACTTAGTGAAACATTGTCCCGAATAGCTTGTCATTGTCATTACGCAACCGTGAAGCAAAAATGCCGAGAGGTCGATGGTGGAGAGGTTGCGGGCTTCGTCGCGCTTCTTGGCATCAAGTGCGAATTGCATGTCATCGGCTTGTTTGTGCAGGCGGGCATTAATCTTGTCTTCAAGGAAGGGATAGGTTGTCATTGCCTTAACCAGCTTGACCGTGCTTAATGCCGAGTTGAAATATTGGGTTGCTGTGTTGTTGTCCGTTGCAACACCCAGCCCATCTTGATAGATGACGCCCATCTTGAAGAGGGCATAGGCAGTTTCTTCCTGGTTGTGGGGGAAATCCAAGACTTTTTTGTACCAGCTCATTGCCGTTTTATAGTCATGGTTAACGCCTTGGCCTTCTAGATAAGCATCGGCTAGCATCAAGCGCGAGCTTGACTCGTTGGAACTATTTGCCGCCACGGCGCACCACTTCACGGAAGTTTTAAAATCCCTCTTGTCATAGTAGAAACGAGCCAAGTAATCCATGTCAATCAGCTCGGTGGGGTTGTGGGCATAATAAGCACTAAAACCTAGAGAGATTACTGTTACTAAGGTTGATATGCCCAACAGAATCTTAAAGATTGTGCGCATTGACTTGACTGCGGCGAGCAGTGCTACAATTATCATTGTAATCACACATACCGTGGTAGAGGTAATATAATACCCTTCGGCCTTGCCACTAGGCAAGTCGGCAAAGGCAAGATGCAAGCCATAAATGTCTAAAAGGCACCAGCCGCATCCCAGCATCACCGCAATAAAAATTAATGCCACGGAATAGTCACTGGATGCGTTGCTATAGGTTTCGACATTAAATTCGTTTTGTTCTTCAACAGTCGGTTCGTTTTGGGGCTCTTCTTCAGGGACAACGGGTTCTTCCTGATAGGGCTTCGGCGCGTGATTGTGCAGTTCGCTCAGCTCACCACCGCAATGCACACAAGTAAAAGCCTTGTCCGATACTTTACCTCCACAATAGGGACATGGAACGATAGCCATAGTATTACCAATCAATTAGTGCTCCGCCCACCAGTCCTCCCAGGAAGCCGCTAATGGCTGCTGTGGTCTGGTCAGGTTGGTTGTTAATAATTACTTGTTGAGGCACCTGCGGAATAATGCGAGGATAAGCACAACCGCAGTATTCACAAGCGGTCCCCGCTCCTATGGGTGCACCGCAACTTGGACAATTAGACGACGTGGTGGTTTGTGTTGCAGGTGTGCTCACGGCTTGCGCTGCAGGAATGCCCACAGGCCGTGCTACAGGCACAGCTGCGGGGTGTGCTGCTTGTGTGGGATTACCGCACTCTGGGCAAGTGGGTTTGCTGCTATCATAGGGACAGCCACATTCGGGACATGAAATCTGCATAGTTAATTTATTTTACTGACACTATTCGCCGCAACAAGAAGCACGCACTGCAACAAGAATATAATTATTGCAATCACATAGCAAAGGCTATTGAATCCTTCTTGAGGCACAAATAATAATGTTATAAACTGAATTAGGGTGAGAAGAGGAAACAATACATTCAATGAAATGCGGAACGCATCTTTCATGTTCACGCTAGATACCAGCATCAACATAGCGACCCCCGCTCCCAGGGCAAGTGACGACATCAATGCCGCACGCCACAAGTAGGCTGTGATGATGTAACCAAAAAGCAGGTTGGCTGCGATTGCTAGTATTCCTAAAATTAATACTACTTGTTTCATCGTGTTTACGTTTTATAGGGTTGGTGGTAGAGGTGGAGGGCAATTAAGTGCGCTTGCAAACTCTGGCTGCGACGCAATCTTTTCCCATCCAGCCATTCCTGCTCGCCAAATTAGGTTGTCGCCATTGATTTGGTTATTCTGGAGCAGAGAGACCATGGCATTAAAGTCCATGGGGCCATTCTGCTGGCCATTAATTGCGACAAAATACTGGTAGTTATTCCCCGGCAGAGGAGGTGGAGGTGCTACTGGTGCAGGATTGGTGTTGAGGTGTTGTGCCATGTGCCCCATCTGTGCCCCGGCACTCATGCCAGCGCCCAATCCTAGACCAGCCCCCATCATGGCACCTGCTGCGCCTGCATTGCTGGCGGCAGAGTCCATCACGTCGAAGCTGCGCTCCATCTGGTAAACATCGCGACCAGTTATCTTGAGTCGAGCCGCAAGGTCCTTGGCTTCCTTGAGCTTTATGAAACTCGGGTCATCCTCCTTGGGGGTTATTGACATGATGTCAAACTCGGTGAGGTGCAGGCCATATTGCGCAAATCGCTCGTTTATCTTCTCGCAGCAGTATTCTGATATGTCACTGATGTGCGAGTTGATTTTCAGGATGGAAATGTTGTCACGCACCAGTTTGTCGCTGATGATATTAGTGAGCAATGACATCACGCGTCCCTTGAAATATTGCTGGATGGTTGCTGTCGACAGGCTTGCTTGGTTACCCACCAGAGTCTCTAGGAACTGACGAGGTTCCTCTATGCGGAAAGCATACTGGCCGTAGCTGCGCACAGGGACAATGATTTCATATTTGGGATCTTCTAACTGCAATGGTGTTGCTGTTCCCCACTTGGTTGCCATGATGGCTGTCATGTTGACAAACCACACCTCGGCTTTGAAAGGACTTTCACTGCCAAAAGGCAAGTTAATCAATTTGTTTAGCAGCGGTATGTTGTTGGTGGTCAGCGTAACCGTGCCGCTCTCAAACTGGTCAAAGATTTTTCCACCTTTCACGAAGAATGCCGTCTGGCCTGGATATACTACAAGTTGCGTGCCCAGTCGCAGGTCGTCACTCGGAAATTTTTTCACTAGTATGCCATTGTTCATTTGAACGCTGACAACATCTATCAGTGCCATAATAATATCTAGTTGATTAATAATAATTTAATAAATAATAGTTTCGCTCAAGCAATTCCTTAGCCTCCTCGTTGCCTTGTGAGGCAGCCTTCCTGAGATATTTCTTTGCTTTAGTATAGTTGATCTCGCCAGCAGTGCCATTAAGATAGATTTTGCCCAATCTGGTTGTAGCAATAATATCGCCTTGTTCGGCAGCCATCTGATAGTATTTAACTGCATCCTGCATCGTGCCATAGCCGTCTACACAACAACTTGCCCACAATGATTGTCCCAACACAAACCCTAACTCGGCACTGCAACGAGCATGATATGCACCGCGGTCTATGTTTTTCTCAACTCCGTGGCCAAAGATGTAACATTGGGCGAGGATGTATTCGGTTTTACCGTCATAATTTCCTTTTTGGGCATATTTGAATGCTTTGTTATAGTCTGGCTCAATATTATCAGTGCCACTGAAATAGAGGCTTGCCAAAGCACTGTTTGCACGGACGTCTCGATGCTCAGCACTTTCGGTCAATAGTTCAATGCCCTTATTTACATCTTTCTCAACGCCTACGCCGGCATAGTAGCATGAGCCGAGGACGCATATTCCGCGATAATTCTGGGCATCAGCACTCTTCTTGATCAGCTTGAGACCTTCCTCGACTTGGTTTTTGTGAATCAGTTCATACCCCTTGTCGACATAGCCCCAACTGCTGTTCAGTTCCACTGATTTATCAAGATAATCGGCAGCTTTCTTTTCGTCTTTCACAACGCCAATTCCACCCATGTAGCAATTATAAAGGCCCCAGCATCCATCACCATCGCCTTGGGAGGCCGACTTTTGAAACAAATCAAAGATATACTTGCCTCGTTCTTCCTCCGTCATAGCTAGAGAGTCGGTTTCGGAATAATGTCCACCAAGCAATAGAGTGATATACCCTAGCCAGAATTGCCCCTGCGAGTCGCCCATGTCGGCACATTTCTTAAACTTGTTTTTTGCCATGACGTCATTATTGTTGTAAAAGGCGTTCTTGCCCATCTCCAACTCATGAGGAATATCGGTGGAGCAACTTGCTAAAACTAATGCGCTGAACAACACAGCAAGCAGGCTGGTGAATTTATATCTGTTTTTCATAATCTTATTACTTTAGTATAAAGCCAAGGTAAACCATGATCATTAACATAGAAACGACGATATTAACTCCAAAGATATTGCGACCCCATTTGTCCCAAGACTCTTGCTTTGATACATATTCTTCAAATGTACTTGCTTTGCTCTTTTCCCAAGCCCAACGATTCCCCTTGAATCCAAAAACAAAGCCTGCAACCAGTACAAATACACCAAATAAAAAACATGCTACGAGTGTGATAAGAGCATGTATAAGCAGGCCATTACATAGTGCCCAGATCCAACTAAAGGTAAAAGGCCCCCAGTGAAACTTGTCGAGCCATTCTTCTTGCTCGGGAGTCAATGCTGGGCGCGGCGGTGCGGCATTATAAACAGGCTGCACATAGCCAGAAGCTGGAGCATAAGGGTATTGCGGGATCTGAGGTGCTTGTTGCTGTAAGGGTAAACCGCATTTTGGGCATGAAGTTGCTTGGTTAGAAATGGTGTTGCCACACTCGGGACATTGTAGTAGTGCCATCTTTGTAAAATAATGTAAATGCCCTTAGAAGCCTCGGTCGGGCGATAAGTATTTGAGTTACATACCACTAAAAACGCAAAAACGTAGGCTCCCATCTCCACTTGTCTGCTGTTTAGGCCCTGAGATTGCCTCGTGTGTAAACAAGTAGAGTGACTGCCTACGCTAGGTATGAAACTAGTACACCAGAAAAGTGTGCTTTGAGGATACAATATACCCTCACATGCACACTCCAGTATACTTATATGCATACTTGTAGCATTCACATCCGACATTGTTCTTGACACACAATTTGAGTTTCTCAGGTTCAAACAGCCCAGAACAAAGCGTTAATGACGCTTTTACAGAATTTAGAATCTTGTCAAGTCGTGATTATTTGTCAAATCACGTGACATAGACTATTATGTTGCAAAGATACACATTTTTCAGGAAAGGCACACAAGAAAGCGGGATTTTTTTTGCTTGACAAAAAATATTTCGTGAACAGCATGTCTCCGTTTGCAATTTCTCCCTCAGAGGTTTTCCATTTTGTCTAAATTAACTCAACTTTAGCATATGGAACCATTTGAGTCTCACCAATTTGCTCCGATTAGCGTCCTGCTGGACGCATTTTTGCGGTTTACCTATACCCCCACCGCCACTACGTTCGGCGGTGGGGGTTATTTAGATATTGTCCTACTGGACAATAAATTAGCATCATTTATTATAAAAGC
>NZ_JAZLLZ010000049.1:0-44980 GCF_045598405.1 Sodaliphilus sp. | reverse complement strand
TACCGTAAGCATAGGTTTATAAATTTTAGTGTGTCAAACTATTACTTATCGCTTGCAAAGATAAATAAAAAAAACAAGACTGCCAAACCTTTATCGGCTGGCAGTCCAAGTTTTGTGATTATTAAAGGTGGGGATCTATTAACAAGGCAGAAATGCCTCCCCACACTCATTCACAAAAAACAGGCTTTCTAATTAATTTTAATCTTCCCCTAATCAAGGGTGACACTTGGCACACGCTGTTCGTCCAATAGATGCTGCGTCAGCCCGTTCCACGACTTTCATTTCATGGAATTTGATTGTCACACAGTTCCTGCGATGATAACGTTTACCATATTTTGTAATATAAACAGGATCCGACAATTGCCTAGCATCCTGATTGTCCAGTTTAGAGTAACCTTGGGACGAGTCTGTTGAACACGCCCCTAAAATGAATGAAAGAAATAAAATACAACTTAATCTTTTAATCACGACTTTATTTTATAAAATTATCTATAATTGTTTTTGTGTTATTGGGCAAATCTGTTTCTATAACACCATATTTTTTCACTTTCATTCCGGCCAACCATTTGCCAATAGTTGTTTGAATTTTCTCGAAATCATTTTTGGGCCGAGCATCAACTTCAATAAACAGTACTTCAAGGTCGCTTAAGTCTTGTTTGCATGGCAACAATTCTTTGTTTTCTCGCAAAGTCCTTGCTGTTATATATGTTATATGACCATTGCCATCGTCAACCAAATTGTCCTTATGATAAATATATCCATCAGTCAATACAATCAAAACGTTTCTGTACCCATCTTTTACACAATACGATTTTGCTTTTGTATTAAAAAAACCCCATATATCACTGCCAATAAAATCGTGTTGCTCTACTGTACTTTGATAAATGACTTTAAGATTTTTATCAACAGTTGTCGTCATGTCTTTTGCCACATCCATTTTTTTCTGTATTTGATTTTTCTGGTATGACCCGAGGTCAATATCCATACTTTGTGCAAGTCCATTAATTGTAGGATCAGCAGGAGCTGGATAAAAGAACACCTTAAAACAATCTTTAGCATGTTTTATATTGGAATCCCATGCCTTTTTTGACACTATGCCTGCCAAATGGTTGACAAGTACCGTGTCTTTATCTACTTGGGACGTGCCATCGCCATCTTGTATAACCCTGTTTGACAGGTCAATAAACACTGTTAAGTTTAAAGGTAATTTGGCTGAATCCACCCCACACGTCGGTGTTTTACATTTCCCTTCCCTGCAATCTTTAGAATCACATTCGCAAGGTTGCGGGCACGAACATGGATGACATGAACATGTAGAACATGAGATCAAAAAATAAGCACATCCTGCGATAGCACAAGCTATAATAGCTATAATTGTTTTACTTCTCATTAGATATAGAATTTTGTGTTAAACTTGTTAATCTTGTATTTAAAATTGTTGTTGCTTCATTCTTTTCAGATTCCGTTTTACCTACCAATGTCATGTAGCCTAACCATCCTCCGAAAAACTGATTCAAGCAATTTTTGATTATTGTTATGTCATACCATGATGATGATCGTAACGAATGTTCAAATTTTGCAATTTCATTTTGTAAAGACGTTATGGCTGCATTTTTCTCTCCAATCTTCACGTCAATCTGTCTTGTCTGATTCTGTAGTGCTGTGATTTCTTGTTCAAGTCGCTTGATTGTAGTTGCCCCGTTTGTCATCTCCTCATAACTTTCCATAGTGAAATCAAACACTAACCCCCAAATTATATAGGCAATGAAACCAGCAAAAATAATTACCCAAAAATTAGGACTGTTTATTGCCATTTCCATAGTATATACTGGTTCCGTAGGAGTAGGAATAAACATTTTTTGAGAAATCTCGAATGCAAGAAGAGCATCGAAACAGAATGTTATAAAGTACAATAAAGTGATTTTTACATATTTCCCGAATCCTTTTCCATTAGAGAATTTGTGTAACAAAACGCCTAACGCTAAGAAAATCATAGGCAGGAAAAGAATCAGCAAAAAATTACCTAATGACATTGCCAATGCATCTTGAAAAGCGTAAGGATAGAAAATAGCCTCTCCTACATCGTCTGTTCCATCTCGAAAAAATGCAGAAAATGCAGCAGAACTATAAAAGATAAAAAGATATATGGCTAGTGCTAATGTTACAATGGTACCTATATAAAAATACACCTTTGCCATTCCCCTATGAGTATTACCCTCTTTAATGTTAGCAATGTCATTCTTTTTACCTATTATCTGTTCATTAAGACTATTCTTGTCATCCAATAGGTTGTTTTTCTGTTGTTCTAGTGCCGAGATATTGTTTTTCCTGGTTTCTATATCTGCACTTATTGCCAACTTTCTATTCTGTTGTTCAGTTTCGTTTCCAATTTGTTCTTGCTTGTTGGTTAATATGACCTGGTCTAGTGCGGGACGCAAGGCTTCTTTATCAGCATTAGTTGCACCGGCATAGCGAGACCCCCAACTTGCATAAGTTTCATCTGATTGTTTGCTCAAACCACCCATACTTGTTGTTGATGTATTGGCAGATTGCAGAGTTGTTGTAAAAATTGACTTATCCATGATTGTGTGTTATTTTATTTGACTAATTACTTCTTCAACTGGTATTTATAATCCGCAAAACGAATCGTGCGCGGCCTCTAAAACGAAACGGTCGGTGGTCGGGGCATTTCCAAAAAACGAAATGGTCGCCAATCGCACAATTTGAATGACATTATAACGCCATTAAAAAGACGGGTGTGACTACCATCACGCCCGTCTTTTTTGTCGGGTGCGCGGCTTGCGCCGCGCTTTCGTTGTCGCTCCCCGTTGCGGTCACCGGCTTGGGGCGCCGAAGCCCCAAACCTCCAATCTTAAAACGCGACCACCGCTCGCACACCGTAGGAATTGTTCTTATTGTAGGTGTGGACGGCGCCGCTCCCTGCATTAATGTTGTACGCGTAGGAAGCACTGTATTCGGTGGTTGACCACTGCCAATCGGTCGGCTTCACCCATAAGCCCAGAGCGAATGCCTTGGCAAATATGGCCTTTTCGTTGGCTGTATCATAGCCCTGCAGGTGCCACCACACCATGCGGGCCAGCTCTCCAGCACTCGGCAGCCACCAGCGGTGAGCCTTGAACTTGTCACTCAGCACCTCGCCGGCCTTCACCTTGGGCTCATACGCATAGCAGCGACTCGCTGCAGGGAAATAGAACTCGCGATAATTGTTGCCTTTGGCAGCTACTATCGCGTCGATACGCGCCTGCAGCACCTCGGTCTCGCTCTGCATCGCGTTGGCTTCAATCGGAGCACTCAGGTCATAGCCGTCAAGGGTTACGCCGTTCAGAATCTTGTTCCTGTGGCGGATGATGTGCAGCGTCTTGAACTGGCCCACATGAATGAAGTCGCCGGCTTTATAGGGACCGAGGTTCTCTTCCAACTGCACCATACCCATGTCACCCACGGCAGTCGTGCGCGAGAATATCTTGAAGCCCTGGGCATCGCCGGCGGCCTCGTCGCGGTAGTTAACATCGTTAATGGTATTCGTGCCGACTGCGGTGATATTGCTGATGGCTGGCACATCATAGCAGTTATAGTCCTCGCCACTGTCCAGCGTCACGCCACTCACCCTGTCGGGATGAAGGCCCCACTGGTCACTGACAAGGTTTGCAAGGCCATAAGCCAGGCGGTCAGTAGGATCATCGGGGTTGATGTACATGCACACGCCCACAACGGTCTTGCCTGGCAGATATTCGTCACTGAACGAGCCGTCGGCATACACAAGGTCGCCCTCCTTGCAACTGTGCTCATGGAAATGCAACTCTTTGCTGGCTGTAACTGTGCTGCCGTCATGCAGCGTCAAGGTGACGGTCACCAGGGCAATGGGCGGGTTGGCTTCTGTACCCACGCGGTTCACGGTCACGACTCCGGTCTGGGCATTCACGCTCGCCCACTCGTTGCTCGGCATGCTCCACGTGATGGCGGTGAAGTTGTTGCCCTCGCTGGTAATCTCAAGCGGGTAATCGCCCACCGTGGGCATATACTTGCTCGTGGTGATGGCCACATTCTCGACGGTCTGGCGGTTATATACGATGGTCAGTCCCTGACTGCCGTGGTCAACGTCACCCCACGTCTCTACCCATCTGCGCTTGCGCTCAAAGCTCACACTGGCACCGGTCAGGGTGATGGTGCCGCTCAGGCGGCAGTTGCTCCCGAGGGCAGCGAGCGCGTCAAGCAGACCGAGGCCATCCGAACCATTCAGTCGCCAGTTCACGTTGTCAATCCTCACCTCGCGCAACTGACCGGGTGCGCTGGCATGCACACCACGCACGACCGCGAGGGTGTCAACAATCGGGGTGTTCTGCACGATGATGCTCTCCAGTGAGCCGTAACCCTCCATCTCCAGGGTTGAGACGCTGGTACAGTCTATCAGGCGCAAGGTCTTGTGGTGTCTGCCGAACACAAGCGTGGTCAACGTCGTGGTCTTGGGCAATGTAACACCGGTCACACCGCTTCCCCACAAGTACAACTCGCGCAGTTGCTCCTGCTTGCTCAAGTCAAGGGTGAACACGCCGTTGCTCTTGCTGCCCAAGCCCTCGCAGTTGGTCAAGTCAATCACCTCAAGGCTCACGGCATTGGTGACATTGAGTTCCGTGAGTTTGGTGTTCACCCACTGGCGCGTCTGCCGGTCGGTGTTGCTGCCCAGTCGCAGCGAGCGTAGTTTCACGGCTACGCCAAGGTCGATGTCGCCGATGTCGCCATATTTGTACAGGTCGCCGATGTCGGTCAGCAGGTCGCCGTCAAACAGATATGTCACATTGTCGTTGCGCTCTATGACCATGCCATGCTGCACCTCGCTATTGACCACTGTCACACCCTGCTCGGGGTCAAGGCAGCGGTAGCGAACTGTGTCACTATACTGGTAGTTGCCAAGTCCCAGGCACACCCACATCGGCATATAGGGCTTAATCACCAGGTCGCAACCGTAGCCCCAGGTGCGCCACGTAATACGGCGACCCTCACTGCCCAGCGCCCAGCGGCTGCCCCAGTACCTGAACGAGTTGCCCAACCAGTAGCGGCGCTGGTTCTTCTTGTCGCCAAGGCCACTCTCGATCCAGCGGCTGTAGGGGGTGCCGCCTTGGTACTGCTTCATGCCGTAGTTATAGAGTGCCTCGCACCATGCACCCTGGTGACGCTCAAACCAGGCTATTAAATCCGGGGCGCTGAAACCGCTCTCCTTGCTCTTGTCATACAGCATCTTGGCAATCGCCTGAATGCGGTCGTCAAAGCCATCCTTGAGATTGACCCAGATGGTGCCGCGCTGGCCGTTGAACACGGTGCTCGAGCCTGCAGGCTGGCTCGGTTGGTCATATACGAACCTACCGTTCACAATGTAATCTGACAAACCAAGCCAGAATGGGAACTCGATGCGGCCCGTGTTGCCGATGCCCAGGCCACTGTCTGTGTCACGCGCCAACGGACGCCACAGGCTGCCGTTATAGGTGCACAAGCCCAGGTTCTTACTCCCGTTGTCCATCATGTGGTTCACAAGCATCCATATCAGATACACGCACCAGTGGTCAACACTGATATAGTCACTGGCCTCGCTGATAAACTTAGCAAGGCGGTAGGCTGCTGTGTCGTAGGCATAGGTCACACCCTTGCTGTCAGTGTAAAGGGTGGCAAGCAAGCCGCCGGTGGCGAGTTTCTGGTTGGTGCTCACCAGCCAGTTGTGAAGACGCAACAGTCCGGCAGTCTCGGCTTGAACGGTCTCGGTCTGACCCGCGTTCTCAGCATGGCCAAAGTCGCGCTTCGCGCCGTTCTCTTTTATACTCTTCGGGTAGCGGGCCTCATAGTAGTTGTAGATGTCATTGACCTCGGCATTTCGCTCGCTGTCCCAGCTCATGGCGTTGAACACGGTGTCCCACATCACGTTGTTGTCGCGGATTTCCCACGCCTGGGCACCGCTGCGCTCCCAGGTATATGCGCCCTCAAATCCCAGCACCTTCTCGTTGTTCTTGCTTGTGATCAGGTTGAACATCCCAATCGGGTAATAGGTGTTGTCCCAGTAGCGGAACACGAATATCGGCACGGCCATAAGGCTCTGGCGGTAGGTCACGTCGCTCAACTGCTGGCGCACCTGGTATTGGACCCGCTGAGCCTCGGTCAGCGTGTCGAAGTCTGCACCCAGCGCAACGCACATCTTGTTGTACAGCATCGACATGATCGCGTTATTGGCCATTTCGCTGCTGGCATAGTCTTTCTTAGCGGTCCAGTCGTTGCTCAACGGTTCGCCGGCATACATGCGCCAGCCGGCACGGCTCGCACCGCCGACGGTAACGTTGTTAAAACTCATGTCGAGGTTCCTGAATGGAACCGGGTAGTTCATCGAACTAGTGCCTTGGCATTTGAAGGTGTCACCGCTGGACGTGAACGAGGCGTTGCCGGCTTCAAAGTCATCGGGATTCAGGGGGTTGGTGTAGTTGCTGGTCTGCAGCGGGATGGCGGTCTTGCTCGTCGGCATGGCCTCGGCCTGCAGCACAAGCACTGGAAGTTCGGGACGGGCGGCGATCAGTTTGGGATAGCTCACCTCGAGGTTGCTGTCGAGCACGTCATTGCGCTTGGCGATGGCTATCTTGTCGGCCACTTTGGGCGTGTCGTAGGCATAGTTCTGCACGATGCCTCTGCGGTCAAGGGTGCTGCGGTACATGCGCACGCAGTACAGGTCAACGTCACACTCGGCACTGCCCACAGTGATGGGCTGGGCCACTCCCTGCTTGAATGAGGTGCTGGGAGTGATCAGACACATGCCTTGATACACGCCGTCGATATATACAAGCATCAGCGCCTCGAGACTGTGCTGCTCTGCGCCTTGGTCATCGGTCCAGGTATATTCGGTCTGCGTCCCTTCTATCACCATGTCGATGCGCACACGGGTATCTTCTTTATAGTCACAACTCAGGCTCTCGGAGTCACTCGAAAATGTCATGCCGTTGGCCTTGAACTGGAAGCCGATGCCGCTGTACATGCACTCGGCAACAACGGCATCGGCACGCACACAGTTACGCGTCGCAAGCTCAATGCTCACCGTCAAGCCCCTGCGGGTGCCAGCCACGTCGCTTCCGTTACCCATCGCGGGGTTCTCGTCGAAAGGGGTCACGGGAATGGTCAGGTACTGGCCTTTCTTCAGGTGCAGGGCGACGTTGCCGTCACTATCGGCAGCCCAGCCACTTCCGCCGGCGATGAAGTCGAGGGCGCTAAGGTCCACGCTCACGCCGCCGCCGTTCCACACGGCGCGGTCCTGGTCGTTGTTGCTCTTGCCGGAACTGCGCAGCACCACATCGGCACCGGCCACCTCGCTCAGCACGACTTCGCCGGCAACAATGGTCACGGCAATGTTGCGGCGCACACCACCGCACTCAATGCGCACGGTGCGGTCGCCGGGCATTGTCTCGCCAAAGAGTGCCACGCTCCAGGTCTGCAAGGCGCTCAGACCGGCATCCAGCGTCACGGTCTGCACGCTGCCGGCAAGCACGGCATTGTTCTCGCCGATGATGGAAAGGCTCACCTCCACATCGCCACTTGCACCGGGGTTGACAATCCAGTAGCCCAGCGTCAGGGTGTTGTACATGGCAAGGCGCGTCCCCGCTTTCAGGTCGCAGCCTATGACCACACCGCTCGCACCGGCTGGCTGATAGATATATTCCTTCTCTATCACGTCGGTGCGGATGTCCGCGTCTTCGGCATATTCCGCCCAGACCGTGACGCGGTGAATGCCGTAACTCTTGCCGGTCGTGATGGGGTAACTCTTCACCGATCCCGCACTCTGCGTTCCGCTCACCACCTCCTCGCCGTCGATGGCAACATGGACATTGCCTGTCACGGAACCGCTCAGGCGCACATCGACAGCCCAGTCACCGCTCATCACGGCGGCATCCGCCCAGTACGGCAACGACACGCCGATGTTCACGGCGGTCACCTCATAGGCCAGTGTCTGCTTCCTAACGCCATAGCCGTTGTCAACCTCAATGTAGAAGCGGTTGGTTCCCTCGCTCAGGTAACGACCCACATCTATGTCGTAGGTGTTGCCGTCATACACATCGAGGGTCTCAACCTCCACGTCATTCACAAGCACGCGGGCCGTGCAGCGGGTGGTCACGCTGATCTGCTCGTCGCCGTTCTGGTACTTGTTGCTCACGCCCAGCGACACCATGAATGAGGTGCCGAGCGCAATCCTGTAGGGCGCACTGCCCGCCACCGTGGTCGTGAGGTTGAGCAGGTAGTTGCTCTCGCTCACCACCAGGTCTATCATGCCGTTCTCATCGGGCATGAAGGTGCTGCCGTTCAGCCGCACACTCTTCACACCACCCTGATTGCCTATTATCGCGGCAATCAGGCGGTTCCACTCGTCGGCGGCAACCCGCCCTTGAGGGGTCTTGCCCTCGTTCTCGACCTTGCCGGCAAGGTCACTGATGTCTATAGCCATTGCTTTATCGTTTTAATGCTGTTATAATGTCATTAGAAAATGATGGGGAAGGTCAGTGGGAAGCCCTTGATCAAGGGCGTGCCCTCCCTGCTTGCCACGGTGAACAGACCCAGATTCAGGCTCTGGATCTCACCGTCGTCGATGCACACGTACCACACCCGCGTGTCCCATGAGCCCAGTGCCAGGTACTCGGCGGTGCTCATCGGTCGCACATTGTTCAAGGTGGTCAATGCCGCGCTGATCTGCTGCTTGGTTTCCTCGGGGATGCCGTTGAGGCGGTCAACAATCTCGTTTATTTTCTCGGGAAGACTGTTGAACTCGCCGGCTGTAACCCGCTCGCCGGTCTGCTTCTCGGCGATATACAAGCGGTCAATATTCTGGTTCTCGTTCTGTGCCATGTCGCTATGATAGTTTGAAAGGTAAGGTATAGGTGAAACACTCGTCGGTAACGGGACCGATCATCGTCAACGCATGGGCGACTATCTCGGGAATGTACTTGCTGTAAGCTCCGTCCTGCACGGCACTGCCGCCCACCACACGCACGCGCACCAAGCCGCCGTTACTGCGATTGTCGGCACTCAACCTTATCTTGATGTTCTTTACACTCATTTCTCAACTTCTATGTTTTGCCAGAATTGTGTCACTTGCGCAGTAAGGCAGCCATTCGTGAATGACCAGTATATCTGCCAATATATTGGGTATTTCATGGTCATCACTGCCGCTGTTTCATCCAACGACCAGTCGAAAGCATCTATCTCTGCTTGCGTAAGACCATAGTTTTGACGCAACTCGTCCTTGGCTTCGTCGATTGTGCCGAATTTCTCTATATTGTCGAATGTGGTTATCCTGCTGGCAACAGGTCGATAAAGCCCGTTCACAAGTTGGGTCGTGTCAAGCTCTCCGTTGTTGACTATGCTCTGGCTAATGAAATACAAGCCGTTCGCGGCAGATGCGAGACTGGCATCGTGGTTGCTGTAAGAACCGCCGGATATCACGCCGTTGATGCTTTTCGCTTGATAGCGGTATATATTGACCGCGTTTGTCGTGGCCTCACTATGGTCTCCGTCTGACGTTGTGTCAAGTGAAATGAACACCACACTACTTGAGTCAAACCGCTCTTCGGTCACATTGTTCCAGTTCATGCCATTAGGGCCAAGGTCATAGAGCATCTGCCCATTGTTGTTGAAATACTTGAGCACAGCATAGCCATTGGCATCAACACCGAACTGAATGTTGCGCTGACCGCCCTGACCGTAAACGTCCATCGTACTGCCGGCTATCACGACACGAGCCTGTCCTTCGGTAGGACGGGTCTCAAGCCTTTTGACCACAAGATCATCGCTCACCTCGGTAGTCGCGGCACTAAGCAGGATTTTGTCGTCCTCGCCGTTAATATAGATGCCAATCTTGCGCAAGCCGGCAAGCACGTTTGTATTGATAACCTCAAGGGCGATGCTGTTGGCCGTCTGCGTGATCTTGCTCGTGGTCATCTCCTGCACCGGTTCCCAGTCCCACACGCTGAACGACGACCCGCTGGCCTTGGCGGTCTTGCAACGCACAATATCGTTGTTGAATATCTCGCCACCGCTATAGGCTTTGTCGGTGACGGTGTCATACCACTGCGTTTGTATGCTGTCATTGCCGGTGTCAACAATGGCGGGATAGGTGGCATTCACCCACAGGTCACCCTCATCATACGGGGCGCGGGGCTGCCCGACGAACACCCTCCGCTTGCCGTCGGCGGTGTCCTGCGCTCTGGCTGCCGCTTCCAGCGAGGCAAGCACGTCGCGGTCGGTAAGTTCATTCCAGGTCCAGACATTCTCCACCTGCTGCCACACCCACGCTCTGCCACCACCGCTCGACAGGGCTCCACGATTGTAGTACAGGTCGCCTTCATGCAAGACCTTGGTGTCAGCATCTGTCCAGTCCACGGCTGGAGCGTTCTGCAACGTGGGGGCAACGTCGCCGAACCACATCTCTATCATCTGGTCGGCCTGGTCTTGGGCTGCGGTGACCATGCCCTCAAGGCTGCTCACCAGTTCATCAAGGCGCACCCTATTGCCGTTGCGGTCGGTCACTGTGATCCAGGAGCCATAAGGGCTTAACTGGGCCTCGGCAGTGGGTAGTGTGAAACTGTTGATGCCGGTATATATGCGCACATAGGGATTGCCCGTTCCGGCACCGGCTATCACAATGGCGTTCTGGCGGCTGCTGTCGTTCTCATTGCCAAGCAGCACCACATGGTCACCGGCTTCGGGCCAGTCGCTCTCACTGGCATACTCTCCAGGCAGATTGCCCAGCGACACCCAGTCGTCACCAACGGCAACCACCTTGCGCCAGTAGTATTTGTTCTGCGTGTTCTTGCTCTGACGGTAATGAAACGTCTGGCAACGGGCAAGGTCGCCAACCTCAAAGGTGCGCACCACCTGATTGCCGGCAGCGTCCTCGCGGTTGAAGTAGCATTTATACCAGGGAACGACGCTCACGCCGTCCACAAGCACACCTTCTCCTGGCTCCACACGGCTCACGACCATCAATGCGGCACTGGCAACAATCACACCGCCCACATGGCTCATCTTCTGGATCTCCAGTTCCACGGCACTCAACTTCTGCCGCACATGCAACTGGTCAACCTCCAGCTGCCAGTTGCCATCAGCGTCTTTCGTGAGACCGAAGCCGGTACCGCCGGCCTCATAGTCGCCGCTGTCGATGCCCTCGGGGAGGTGTAGCCTGGCTTGTGCCGTGTCTTCTACGTCCTTGCGCAGGAATTTGTCCCACGCATCGCTGTCGGCACTCAACGACTTGGCCTCATCGGCCACGCCGGCCCCGTCGGCATAGCCGGCCTTGACCTTGCCCTGCTCGCTCTCATCGGCATCCTCGGCTTTCTGGCGCAGCAGCAGGTAGCCATCCACTTCGCTCAGCGAGTCAAGCAGGGGCTTGTTGGCATGGCTGTGCGCTTGGGCCGCAAGTTCGGCACTCTCTGTTGCGCCGCTCTCACTTTGGCCGCCAACGGTCACACTGCCGCCACCGCCGGAACCGGATGTCCCCTGACGGCGTTTGCTTCTCGGTTGGGCTGTGCGCTCAACGGTTGTAACTGTATATTGTTTCTTGCTCATTGTCCCTTGTCGTTAGTTGTTTTCCCATTCTATGCCCTCGTAGTTGTCCTCGCTCACCTCACACAGCAGCACCTCGCTCTTGTCCTCCACAAGGGTCTGAACCTCGCTAAGCACCATGTAGCGACCCTCACTGGTGGCATCGGTCAAGGCGCGCATCTCATGCAGCAGACGCACACTGCCGCCCAGAGTCTGGTGTCGGCTGCCGTACTGGCTGTAGGCGGTCCCTATCAGCAGACGCTCCACGCGGTCGTTCACTCCGGCACGGCCCAGGGTGCGCACAGGTGAGGCGTTGCTGTCAAGCAGCACGCCCTTGCAGTTGGGCAGGAAACGGCGGGTTCCTGTAGTGCCCACGCTTGTGTCAATCTCGAGGGTCTCCTGAGCGGCACGCAACAGCCATGCGCTGTCCTCCACATCGTTCTGCTCGGTCTTGGTGCCGTCGGCTTTCACAATCTCGATGGTCGGGGCTTTATACATCAGCCAGCGCAGACGCGAGTAGATGTCCTTCTCCTCACGCTTGTAGTCGAACTGGTACAGACCGCGGCCCACCTCAAGTTCAAGCCAGCCGGCCACAGGCGGCAGTTTGATGTACTCGCCCTCGCCCATCGCGGTGAACCGTTTGGGCAGGCCACCACGATAGTAGCCGATAATCGGGCGGTTCTTTTTCCAGCCGCCCAGGCCGCTCGCGCTCTTGCGGTCTTCCTGGTCATAGTAGCACAGCCACATGCAGCCCCAAGCGCCGTCACCGGCAACCCAGCCGCTGTTCTGTGCCGTATGCTCCCAGCCGTTGCTCTCCTGCACGCCGTTGTTCTCGTAGTGGTAAAGCACCGTGCCGTTGGCATCACGAAGGCGGAGCATCACGGGGACGTAGGCGAAGTTCACCCAGTCTTTCAGGCGCTGCCAGTTGCCTTCCTCGTTCTCCTTGGCCTCGCTCTCGAAGGGGTTGTATCTCACGTCGGCGAGGACGCTCAGCGTCACCTTCAACTGATGATAGATGCTGTTGCCTTGACCCACCCACACTCTGCCGCTGGTGATGATTGGCACGGCCACACATTGGCCGTTCTGCATCGCCCTGGGCATGCTGTTGTTGCAGTGCAGCGTGTTATAGCCATAGGCTGTGCTGCCGCGGTACGCCCACAACACACCAGCCTCGTCGCTGCCGCTCCACACGCTGTCTATCCTGTACCACTTGGCGCCGTTCTGCAGGGTAAGGCCAAGGCCGTCCTGCTCGCCATAGGTCAGCTTGAAACCCTCGGCGGCCTCATTCCAGTTGTTGCCGGTCATGAATGTGGTGGAGGCTACGCTGCCTTTCAGCACATCGTCATGGTCCACGCTGCCGTCGATCAGCTTGCTGTCACCGTATGGCGAGAAGGTCACCTTCATATTGTTATATACTTTGTCAACGCCAAGCACGCCGTCATCGGCAAGCCACTCGACCTGGCGGGTGGGTGCCTTGGTGGCCAATGAGTGGAGGTCCTGGAGCCACAGCCTGCCGCCTTTCTGGGTAATCCGCAAGGCGAGAGGTTGAAGCACGGCTTCAAGAACCTCGCGCAAGGTCATCGCCTCGCCGTCCTCGTCATAGAAGTTGGCGGCATTGACTTTCAGGGTGGAGAGGTCTATCGGGGTGTCATCGTTGCCACTGCTGTAGGAGCACAGGGAGTGCTGCAGCTGCAAGCCGCTCACGTTCACACCGCACTCACTGATGCAGTGGTCTATCACACCTCGCACGGTCCACAGGCCCTCGCCGCTCCATTTCAAGCGGTCAAGCACAGCGAGGTCGCTGAAGGTCACGGCAACCTCATAGTCGCTCACCCAGGTGTAAGGTTCCTCATAGAGCTCGGTGTCAAGCACGCCGCTCCAGTACAACGAGCCGTTGCGGTACACGTCACAGCGCACCGTCCCCACCTCCACCTGCCACAGCCACAGGAACTCCCTGTCCCTCTCGCTCAGCAGGGTCAAAGTCAAGGAACTGCCAGCAACCGGGTCGAGCTTGCCCACCTCACCCCATTCTATCACCGCGGCACCCTCGCGAAGCAGGGCCACGTCGCGGCGTTTGTCCAGCATGTCACCGAGGCTGCTCTTCACATGGATGTCCCACACGGTCTCGCGCTCGCTCCTGATCCTGGCGCTGTATATCGTTTGCATTGTTCTTGCCATGGTCTCTCTGTTTAGTTGTTATTTGGTGCGGGCTTGATGGGTGGTCTCTTTCTTCAAGATGCCCACCAGGGTGCGCCCCTCAATCTTGAACACAACGCGGCCTCCACCTAAACCGCCCACATCGGCAAGCATTCCTTTCAACTTGCTCAACGGGGCAACTACCTCGGGGTTATTGCTCGCTCCGGCATACTCACCGAACAAACCCAAAGTCGGACCGTAGGCCAGACCGCCGTCGGCAAACTTCGGCAAGGCGAAAAGCAGACCAAGCATCGTGGCCACCATGCCGGCACCGATGGCGATACCCACCCATGGTATGCTTGCATGGGCTTTCATGGTCTCGGCGGCAGCGGCGGCAACAGCACTGTTGGCTTCAACGATGTTGGCTTCGGCTACACTGGTGGTGGCACCCACCTCCATGGCCGCCCCTTCAGTGACAGTTGCTGCCTCAACAGCCTTAGCGGCTGTGTGGCCTTGTGTTGCCATGGTCAGCATCTGGATTATCTCGATGATGCCGGAAAAGGAGTCATACAACTGCAGCACACCGTCTATCACAGCCGTCACCTTCTGCCAGGCATCGCCGTTGCCTTTCAATGCGTCTGTGATGCCTTCAACGCTGTCTCCCACGCCTTTCAGACTCGACCAGCCTTTCTTCACTGTGTCCATCGACTTCACGCTCTCTTTGCGCCACTTCTCATATATCTTGATCAGTTCCTCGATGTCCTTCCGCTGAGCACCGGTCACGGGGTTCTCGGTGTCGCTCAACATCATCTGCAGGTCACGGATCTTCTCCGTCAAAGCGTCGAAGCCCATGCCGCTAACCTTCACACGATACTCGCGACCGCTCAAAGCATTCGTCGCATTGGCATCGCGCAACTGTTCCTGCAGGTCAGTTCCTCGCAGCATAGCGGCACGCTTGCGCTCTAATGCCGCAATCGTCTTGCCTATGTTGTCAACCTCCTCGCCAGTGGCTTTTTTCTGCTTGGCCTGATAGTAAGTGACGGCTTCATCAAGTTTCTCCGTCGTGTCAAGCGTGGCAATCTCGCCTGGCTTCTTCAACTCGGCAAGAGCCTCATCCCAAGTCTGGCGCAACTCATTCAGCGCATTGATGCGTTGCTGTATGCTGGCACGGTCTTTCTCACTCGAGGTGTTGAGCAGGTCAGTATAATATGCGAGTTCCTTGTCAAGTTGCTCGTAGGTTGCAATCTCTTTTATGGCCAACTCCTTATGGCCAGAACGCTCCAAGGTCTTACGCAATCTTTCCAGCCTCTCAATCTCGGCATCTATTCCGCCTATCGTCTCGGCGGTGGCACGTTTGCGTAGGCTCTGCTGGTAGGTGATCTCAGCGTCGATGTCCTCCAATGATTTGAGTTGGGCGGGACGCTGCATCTCGGCGCGTTGCTGTTCCAGCTTGTCAATCTCGGCATCAATGTCGGCAATATTCTCTTTGTTGGCGTGCTTGCGCAGGGCTTGCTGGTATGCGAGGGCATCGTCGATGTCCTGGATGGTTTTAAGTTCCTCGGGAACCATCGCCTTCTTCTGCAGGGTCTCTATCAGGTCGAGTTCGGCACGGTAAGCGACAATCTTCTTGGCTATCTCTGCACGCTCGGTCTCGCTGGCATCGACATACTCGTTTTGCGCATCACTGATGAGCTTGTTGAGTTCCTGCTGGCGCGTCTTCTCCTTATCGGTGTTGGTGTTGTTTTTGTTCTTATCGCCCTTGGAGCTACCGCCTGATCCTGCGCCGCCACCTGTCGGCGGAGCCGGACGATTAGGGTTGCCCATGACTGGCATCTTAATGTTGCCACTCTCCTTAACAAGGGCTTGCATCTGACCTTTGAGGTTGTTAATGCGCTTGATATTGGCGTTATATGCCTCTTGGGCCTTCTGTTGGTCTGATTTATCGTACACCGTTTTAGAACCAGGATACCACTTGCCATCAGCATCGGTGTAACCATTATCCCAATCAACCTCTGTGTGGCTTTTTCTGGTGGTGCTATAATACCGCGTGGAGCCATCCTCATTATGGGTGATGTCATAGTTTGCCTGCTCAGCTTGTGCAATCTGATTGGCGAGCATTCGGGTGCGAGCCTCGATGATCATCTGCTTGCAGTAAGCCTCACTGTTGGCGACAAGAGCCTTGTACCAATCGGCAACACTGGAGAAATAGCCCATGGTTGCGCCATAGGTGTTGTTCAGTTCATCGACAATCTTCTTCTCGTCGGCTTTAGAACCTTTGAAGTCCTTGGTCTTGGCTATATTCATCTCCAGTTCTGCGCGGAGGTTCTCGAGGGTCTTCTTCTCTTGATCGCGCATTTGGTCGGCGGCCTCACTCTCACGCTTGGCTCGTTCCTCGGCATCTATGAGGCTGCGGGTCTTGTCATCCAGTTCGTCCGTCTCATCGCCAAGGCTGGAGAATAACGCCACCAAGCCGGTGATAACTGCCGAGAGTCCCATGGTGAGGGCGGCATAGAGTGCTATGGTGGCCACGGTCAACGCTGTGGTAGATACGGTAGCGGAACCTGTGGCAGCGGTCAGCATGTTACGGGCAACGGTGGAGATGCGCTCATGCAGGGTTGCCAAGGCGGTAGCCGCTGCACCTGAACGTTGAGCCACTGCAAAGGATCTAATAGCTGCCGTCGCGGTTCCGAGGGCTTTGCCGAGCAACATGATGCCGGTTATTGCCTGCCCACCGATGGCTATAAATGTAAGGTACGGCTGTATGGTGCTGGCAATACTACCCGCCCAGTCAAACATCGTGCTGAGCTGGTTACGCAGCATCTGGGTGACGCTCTCACCACTGCCAGCCATATTCTCGAAGGCTTGCTCAATGGTGCCCTCGCTGCCAGCCATCGCGTCAACGTTCTCGCTGAACTTGCTGGCGAGCTCACCGGTCAACGGGGTGAGAGCACGCAACGACTCAGCACTACCGAACAACTTGCCGTATATTTCCTCCTTGAGCATGTTGTGGGCACTGGCATACTTGGTGATGTCGGCATCCAACTGGGTCAAGAAGTTGCGCATACCACCTTGTGCACGGATGGCGGCTGCATCAAACTGGATGCCCATCTCCTGCGCCATCTTGGTCGCTTCACTCGATGGTTTGACAAGAGCGGTGAAAACAGCGGCAAGTTGGGTGCTGACTTCGGCGGTGTTACCAGATACACCAGTAAGGGTTGCAAAAGTGGCCATCAATTCATCGATACTCACGCCAAGCGTGGCAGCGTTACCGCTCACACGAGGCAAGGCAGCCGCCAACTGCTCGAAACTGGTCACACCGTTCTTGGCGGTCATCTGTATCTTATCCTGAATCTCTCCTGCTTTATCCCACTCGAGACCATAGTTCTTAATGATGGTGCTGGTGACGGTAACAGTTTGACCAAGGTCGGCGATACCACCCACACTGGCTTTAGCACTCTGCTCAAGAAATGCTATCCAGTTATTTTCAGGGACTCCGTTACTGATGACCTGGTACAAACCGGCAGACAACTCCTCTTTGGTCTTGGGTATCTCATTGCCAAGTGCGGCAACCTGGTCTTTAAGTTTGCCCAAGTCCTCAGCATTCTTGCCGGCCATCGTGTTCACGGCTCGCATTCCTTTGTCAAATGAGTTCCAGTCATCGGCAAGGCCATTTACGGACGAGCATAGACGATCGACCACATTGGTAAGCGCATCAACCATCATGCTGGTAGATGCCAATGAGGTCATCTTCTCCGCACTCAGCTTCGCCTCTTTGCCAACCTCAACAAGCGCGTCACGAAGTTCACCTGTACTTACAGTCACATCATGAAGCACCTTCTGACCATTGGTTTCAAGTTCAATCTTGAATTTTACCGTCTTGTCCATTTTGTCATTTCAATTAAACTTTGTATATTTGCACCAGTCAAAACAATGTAAAGCATTTTCGACATGGGGCCATATATTGCCATATTATGTATGATTGTTGGCGGTATCCTTGGCTATTTCATTTTCAAAGGCCAATGGGATGAGGCTGAACACGGGAAACGTCACGGCAAAGAGCACCGTTAACCGATGCCGTATCGCCTCTTCGCTGCCTCATAACGCACACGCTGCTCCTCGGCACTCAGTTGCCGCTCGGGCGGCGTTTCTTGTTTCTTCTCCCATGGGAACACGCACACGTCCTCTGCCTTGAGTTGTTTCTTGCTCCACGGCTGCAACATGCACATCGCCAACCAGCGGCTGCGCTCCCACTCGCCACGCTCGACAGTCTCAGCACGCTTGCGCCACTGTTCGGCAACCTGCCAAAACTCAGCCGGGGTGCACCGGGCAAAGTCATCAATGCTCATCCCGATGCACCCCAGCGCAAGTCCTAACAGTTCCTCGATGTCGGCTACTTCGCCGCCTTCTTCACCGTTTTTTTTTCAGCACCCGAAGCCATGCTGGCATAGAAGGAGTTCATCTCCTGGGCATCCAGCGAGTCGGCAAACTCCTCAAGAGTCAGCCCGAACTCCACGCCGTCGGCCTTGCATGCGCTCAGCACGCACAGGTACAGCAGCGTCAGCAGTTCCTCCACGTCGCCCTCGTTCAGGGTACTCACATCATGGCCGGTCTCGCGCTTGAAGCGGAGCAGCGCACCCATGGTCACGCGGCACGGATATTCCTTGCCTCCTATGATGATCTTGGTCTTCATCGTCATTAACCGTTATTGCCAGCGGGCACATGAGGCGTGATGGCTCCACTGTTCTCGAGCGTGATGCTGTACTTCTCGTCGTCGCCGGCCTGGCCGTCGTTCTCCAATGAGGTGATGACATAGTCGCCCTCGTAATACTTGGTGTTCTCCTCGCCGCGGTACGCGTAGCGGGCCTTGACGGGCTTGGCGGCAAGCCAGGCCTCTTTCAGGGTGGGCAAGCCCACCTTCTGCGCTGCATCGTCACCATCGTACACAAAGCCGTCGGCCTGGATGCTCTCGGCAAGGCTCTTGATATATTTCTCTTTCCACTTGCCGCTTGACGCTTCTTTGGTCACGCGCTCGCCAGTCTCGCTCGAGTCGCTGATCTTGCAACCGGTAGAGTGGCCTAAGGGCCAGAACGTCTCGTCAATGACAAAGCCCAAAATCAGGTCGGTTCCATCTCTGTATGCCATAATTATTTACTGTTTTATTCGTTCAACAAATTTGTTTATCGCTTTGATGCGGCCCAGCAACAGGCCGATTATAATACCGGTGAAAAGCCATTTTAACGCCGTTTTAATGCCGTTGGGAGGCTTCTCTTTCACTTCCTCGCTCTGCTCGGCATAAAGCCGGTAGCTGGCATCGGCCAGTGCGTCAATCGCTCGCTGCTGGGTCGCAATGGTCTGCTCATAACGCTCGCACTGCAGCTGAAGGCTGTCACACGTAGCCTCCACGACTATCACCTCTGGCTTGCCGTCGGTGGCAGCCCTGCGCTGCACGTTCACGTTGGCTTGACCGCTGCGGCCCGTCCAACTCGCGCCCTCGGGCAACCGCAGGAGGCTGTCCTTCACTATCGTCACCGTCACCTTGCTCTCGGGAACGGTCACGGCTTGCTGACGCACCACGGTCACCTCCCTTGTGCTGTCCATCACCGTGCGTTCCACCTTTTGGCGGGTCTCTACGGTCTGGCTTGCGCTCTGGGCCTTTTTGCTGGTACTGCATGCGCCTAAGCACAGGGCAGTTATCACTATACTTGCAACTGTTGGCATCGTCAATCGCCTTGCGAAGACGAGCCATCTCGCGCTTCGTCTCGCCGAGGTCTCTGCGGGTCGCATCTAGTTCCTGTCTTAATGGTTCAACAATGTTCTTCACCAATATGCTCGTGGCCTGCTCGGTGTTGGTGATGTTCACCGTGTTGGCCTCAGCCTTGGCTTTCTCGGCCTCAGCCTTGGCCTTGCGCATGGTGCTGCGCAGGGTCACGATGGCGATGATGGTGGCGGCAAGACCGCCCCCAAGAATGACATTCAACACTTCGCTCCAGTCCATCGTTTATCGGTTTTTATTCGGTTTCACTTCTGGTCGATGCCTATCTCTTTGAGCCACTTGGGCACATCGAAACTCGGACACGCCTTGTTGGCCACCTGGTAGTGGCCGATGATCTTCACTTGCGGGAACTTCTTGTGGAAGTCCAGCACATACTTCTTGAGGGCCTCCTTTTGGGCTGCAGTGCGGGTGTCCTTGGCTTTCTTTCTGTTATTGGCATCCACACCGCCCACATACACCACATGGCGGCTCACCGCATTGTAGCCTTTGGCTCCGTTGGTGATCTCCCATGGGTCAACCCAGGCATCCTCGTTGTTGTTCACCAGGCGCTCAACCTTGCCGTCAAGGTGAATCATGTCGGTGTAACCTACCTGCTTCCACCCCCGCCCCTTGGGCTCGGGGTCAGTGTGCCAGTGACGGATCTCACTGGAAGTGACCTCGCGCCCTTCGGGAGTGGCGGTGCAATGAAGCACAAGGTATAGCAACTGTTTACGTGGCATGATTAGGAGGCTTGGTAACCGCTGCACATCACCACACCGGCATCGGCCTTTTTGGGCATGCAGATGAAGTAGTGGCGGAAGTTAATCTTGTTACGCTGGTACTCGGGATCGGTCGAGGCCTCGCTGTAGTACATCTTGGTCGAGCCGGTGCACTTGAACACGCGGGGGGTGTAGAAGGCAAACGAGCACTGGAACTCGCCAGTACTGGCGGCGGCACCCACATCTTTCTTTTTGCCTGCAGTGGTGTACAGCGGGTTATTGGCAAACTCGTAGATGTCGAAGCCGAACAGGCGGCCAACAGTGCCGTCGGCGCGATTGATGTTGTATTGCTCCTTGAATGCCTGGCTGGTCTCGAGCAAGTCATTCACATGGTCGGTACACAGCACCAGACGGCGGTTCTGCGAGGGTACCTTCAACTTGTCGAGCGAGCGTTTCATGTTGATGACATCCAGCACTGTGAGTTTCAGACGACCGGTGTCGGCATCACGCTCGCCGGTGGTGACGAGCACGGGAGTTGTCGCACTGTCCTGTGTGGCACACAGCGCATGGGCGGACTTGGCAAACTTGGCATCATTGATGGCGTTGCCATGACTCTCCTTGACGCGAGCCATCTTATCATAACTCAGAGCGTACAACTCATCGTCGGTGATGGGCGTCACCTTGCTCTGGAACTTGTCGAGGCTGATGGTGATGTCTGTGTCGTTGAGTGCCTGCAAGGGGATGGGATAGGTGGTATTGTTAACCAGCACATCGGGGTCAACGCCCACATCAACGAGGTGGATAACATCGTTCTCGGCAAGCGACGAGGCATCGGGGATGCCGTCAAGGAAGGTGGCCTCGAGGCCACGGCGCAGGTACTTGACCAACTCACCGGTCCACACCTCGGTCAGCACGCCGGCACGCAAGGATCCTGCGGGAGCCAAATTGAACATGCCGCACACTGCGGCAACGGCATTGGCGCCAATCGCGCCGGTCATGGGATTGATGCCCACGGCACCGCCCATGGTGGCTCCCATCACGGCATTGAACACCAATGCACTCAGGAGCGTGAAAATCATTTTCAACTTCATGTTTCAATATTCTTAAATGGTTTGTAACTTAATCATCAATCTCACATTCGTAGCCGTACTCGGCCTTGAACAGGCGCTTGTACTCATCGGGCTGGCTCTTGCGCAGCTCCATGATCTTGTCGCTGGGCACTTCGCTCAGTTTCTGCCAGGTCTTATTCTGAGGTGTAGCACCCTGGTGTCCCACCACCTGGCTCAGTTTCACCTGGGCACTCATGGCGTCAAAGGTGGCACTCAGGCTCTCAATGCCGACCTTTTTACCGAGCTCAATAAAATGGGCCTTCTTGTCGGCGCTGATCTTCTTCTCGGCGATGGCACCTTCCACAGCGGACTCGATGCGCGACAACTGCAGCGCGTCATTCTCCTTGGCCAGTGTCTCGCGCTCGGCGGCAGCGGCCTTCAACTCGGCGACCTTGGCCTTGATGGCCTCCTCGCTCGCGTCTGCCGGCAGACCCAGCAGCAGGGCAAATTCTTCTTTGTTCATCTTCTTGTCTTGTTTTTTATTATGGTTCAACTTCGGCAGGGGGCTTTCGCCGTCCTTGCCCATCTCTAATCGCTTGCCGTCTCGCATCAGCACAATGGCGTCATCGTTTGCACCAATGTCGACGACACTGACCTCAAACAGTTTGCTCCGGGTGATGGTCGGGCTTGTCTGCCCCTCGACGAGGTGCTTCTTGTCCTCGCTCAACTCAAGCACGTCGATGCCCACACTCACCATCTTCAAGGAGCCGAACTCCCATTGCTTTTTGCAACGCTGGCTCAACTCGCTGGCCTCGTCAAACATCAGTTCGCCGGTCACTTCGTCACCCTCGACTTTCAGGTCTTTCACATAGCCTATGACCTGGCCACGCTCGTGCATGTAGAGCAGCACCGGGTTCCGCTCATACTGCGACACGTCCATGCCGGCGGTCAGAACACGTGTACCGTAACTGTTCAACCGCTCGTTGGTGATTCTTACTCTCTTGTTTTTTGCCATTATCTTCGTGTTCTTTGTCGCGATTGCATCGCGACTGTATGATTAAAATGCACCGCAAAATTGGGTGTTTCAAACCAACCGAACAAATAAGTGTGAAACGCTTGCACACTTCTATGAAACCGCTTCACACTTCTTTTGCAGTCGCCCCCATTTTGCCCAATTTTGCACCGTGTTTTAAGACATTTTACTAACGCTAACGACTTTCGCGAAATGAATAAGGCAGAATTAGAAAACAAGAAGGCACTGGGGCGAACCCTGTTCCTCTCAGGCATGGAACTGACCGAAATTGCCGAGCGCATATCGGTCAGCCGTCAGACGGTCTCGAAGTGGGCCAATGGCGAGGGATGGAAGGAGGCACGCGCCGCCAAGAACATCACACGTCCGGAACTGGTGAACAAACTCCTCCTGACGATTGACAAACTCATCACTTCGGTCAACGAGTCCGACGACCCGACACTCATTGCGGGACTCGGCGACCGTCTGGCAAAACTCTCATCGGTCATCGAGAAACTCGACAAGAAGGCCAACGTCGTTGACGCCATCGAGGTATTCATGGCTTTCAACCGCTGGATACAAGACCAGGCTTGCTATGATCCGGAGATAACACCGGAACTCATCAAGGCCATCAACAAGTACCAGAACTTGTTCCTCAAGGAGAAGATGACCAGCATGACCACCGCCAACGAGCTCTAAACCATGGCTGCCATCACCGAGATAAAACGGGCTCAGGAACGCTGGGAGGAACACTGCCGCCAAATCCAGAGCATGACCGACACGGCAAGCCTGGTGCGCGAGGACGCCACACAGAAGGAGCAGCGCATTCGCCGCCTCCTGCGTGACTATGCGGCGTTCTGCGAGTATTACTTCCCGCACTTCCTCATCCTCCGGGACAAGTCCACAGGTAAGGCGATACGTACCATCCACAATGCGCCGTTCCACAACCAGGCGGCACGCAAGGTGAAAAGCACGCAGAACCTCAAGGCGGTCTTCATGTGGCCGCGTGGACACGCCAAGTCAACCCATTTCGACATTTTCATGCCATTATGGCTCATGTTCCAGCCGCAACGGCTCATCAACTTCATGGTGATTGTCGGCAAGTCCGAGGACAGCGCCGACCGGCTCCTGGGTGACATTCAGGCGGAGCTCCAGTACAACAAGCGCATCATCACCGACTTCGGCGAGCAGATGTCGCTCGGCAACTGGATGGAGGGCGAGTTCTCGACAAAGCAGGGCGTGAAGTTCCTGGCTGTGGGGCGGGGTCAGTCGCCACGCGGTCTGCGTGAGCGTGAGGCACGACCTGACTACATCGTGATCGATGACCTGGATGACGACGAGCTCTGCCGCAACGAGCGCCGTGTCCGTGAGCTCACCGAATGGGTCAAGGAGGCTCTTTTCGGTGCTCTTGACGTGGGCCGTGGCCGCTTCATCATGGTGGGAAACCTCATCAGCAAGACCTCTGTGCTGGCCAACATCGCCGCCACTCGCGGGGTGCATGTCTCGAAGATCTGCGCCGTCGATGCCAAGGGCAATCCGGTGTGGAAGGAGAAATGGACCAAGCAGGAGGCACAGGAGTATGCCGACTTCGTGGGCTACCGCGCCTGGCAGAAGGAGATGATGCACAACCCCATCAGCACAGGGGGCATCTTCAAGCATGAGTGGATTAGATATAAAAAGGTGGCACCGCTGCGCAAGTATGAGCAGCTCATCTGCTACACCGACCCGTCGTTCAAATCGACCACGGCCAACGACTACAAGGCGTGCCGCCTGTGGGGCAAACTCGGCAATGAACTTCATCTGATTGACACCTACGTCCGGCAGGACACGGTCTCGGGAATGGTGCGGTGGCTCTATGAGCTGCACGAGCGCATCACCGAGGCGGGAGCGGCGGCTTTGTTCTACATGGAGGCCAACTTCATGCAGGACATCATCCTCGACGAGTTCACCACCGAGGGTGAGATTCGCGGCTACCAGCTGCCCATAATGCCCGACACGCGCAAGAAACCGGAGAAGGTGCAGCGCATCGAGGCGGTCAGCCCGCTATGGGAGCGAGGCTTCGTGTTCTATAACGAGGCACTCAAGGACAGCCCCGACATGCAGGTGGGCATTGAGCAGACACTGGCACTGGAACGGGGCAGCCGGGTCCATGACGATGCGCCTGATGCCGACGAGGGAGCCATCTGGTTCCTCCAGCGAAACACAAGACAACAGATTTATCAACCCAGGCTGACTCCGCGCAGCCACATTCCTAAAAACTCCTGGTAATATGTTCAATCTCATCAAGCGACTCATATTCGCATTCAAGTACAAGAGGGCGGTGAAGCGGGCCGACTACTTCCGTCACATCACCCACCGCAAGCACATGGTCATCCTCCTGGGCGGCAAGTTGCACGTCATCGCCAAGCAGGACATCAAAACCTTCATCCGTAAACGCCTCCTCAAGAAAGGGACCACCGTTGCCGATGTCGAGAAGATTGCACTTTACACAACCATTTAACAACGACTCGCCATGTTTATAACCGATGAAGACTACCGCGTGGTCATCGGCGAGAATGCGCTGAAGACCATCTCACAGGTGAGCGAGACCAACCGCCGGCAGGCTGAGGATGAGGCCGCCGAGGAAATCGCTTCTTACCTGCGACCGAAATATGACGCCGTGGCCATCTTCAACGCCATCGGCGAGCAGCGCAACTCCTACATTGTGATGATTGCCTGCGACATCGCGCTCTACCACCTCTCGGCATCGCTGCCGCAGAAGATGGGCACCGAGGTGCGCAAGGAGCGGTACGACCGCGCCATCAAGTGGCTCGAGGGGGTGCAGGCAGGCAAGATTGTGCCCGACCTGCCTCTGGCCACCGACGAGGAAACCGGCGACACGCTCCAGGGTTTCTCCTTTCATAGCGAACCGAAACTGACTAATAACTGGTAAGATCATGGGACTTTTTCAAGACATCATAGACCGCCTCAGCGGCAAGTATGTGCTGCACACGCCGCACGGTGATTTTAACCTGGCACGAAACTCCGACCGCAAGAAGTTGCACAAGATCATGGTGGACATTCAGCGAACCACCGACAGCCTCACGCGCCAGGATCTGGGCGACTGGCGCAGGGCCTGGCAGATGGCCATCAATGTGGACAGCCCCGACCGACTGCGCCTCTATCAGGTGTACCGCGACGTGGAGATTGACGCGCACCTCTCGGGCTGCGTAGAGCAGCGCAAGGGCTTCGTGCTCTCGCGCTCGTTCAAACTGGTCACACCCGACGGCGACGAGAACGAAGAGGCAATGGACTACTTCGATCAGGCCTGGTTCAAGCAACTCATGCGTTTCGCCCTCGACAGTATCTACTGGGGACACTCACTCATCGAACTGGGCGATGTGGTCAGCACCGAGAACGGGCTGCTCTCTCTCGACGGCGTGACGCTCATCGACCGCCGCCACGTGATTCCCGAATACCACCGTGTGGTCCGCAACATGGGCGATGACTGGAAGTCGGGCATCGACTACCATGAGGCACCGTTTGCCAACCAGGTCATCGAAGCCGGGCAACCGCACGACCTCGGCCTCTACCTCAAGGCGGCACAGCAGACCATCCCCAAAAAGAACGCCATGGGCTTCTGGGACACGTTCACTGAGATATTCGGCATGCCCATGCGCATCGCAAAGACCACCTCACGCGACGAGAAGGACATCAGCCGGCTCCAGAAGGTGCTCGACCTCATGGGTAGCACCCAGTCGGGCGTGATGCCCGAGGGAACCGAGATTGAGATTGTCGAGTCCTCCAAGGGCGACGCATTCAATGTCTATGACCGACGAATCGACCGAGCCAACTCGGAACTGTCGAAGCTCATCATCGGGCAGACAATGACCATCGAGGACGGCAGCTCGCTCAGCCAGTCGGAAACACACCTCAAGGTGTTCGAGAACCTGGTAGAGGCTGACTGCGACCTGCTACGTGACTTGGTGAACAGCCAGCTCATCCCGCGTCTCATCATCATGGGCTTCCCGCTCAAGGGGCTGCGCTTCGACTGGGACTACTCCATCGACTACACACCCGAGCAGCAGGTGGCCTACGAGACGATGGTGCTGAAAAACTACGAGGTTGACCCCTCATACTTCGAGGAGAAGTACGGCATGCCGGTGGGCGAGCGCCGGAGCAATGCCCCCGTCGCGCCCACAGAGCCGCCACAGGACGATAAAAAAACCGAAAGCGAGGAAACGAACACAAGCCGACAGGCGGCGACTGTTCGCCCTTTTTTCGACTGAGCCCCGTGGACTACGCGGGGCTGCACCAGCGTTACGCCGAAATCCTGGGTACCGCCACCTTCGCCTCACCTCGCGAGGAAATTGAGAAGCGCATCCGTGACCGGGTGGGCAAGGCCTTCGAGGGAATGATGCACGCGCTCTACCGACAGGAGGGGGCGATGCTGCGCGTGGAGGTCATGCAGGAGCCGGAGGTGACCGACTTCATCAGCACGCACGCCGACGCGCTGAACTCGTCAATGCAGCAGGCTCCGCTGTCCGACGCTATGCGACAGAGGCTGGAGCGCTCCAACTTCATCTTCTCGGGCTTCAAGGCGTTCCACGAACTGAACGAGGCGTTCCCATCGCTCATCGGCGAGAACGGCGAGCGCAAACCGTTCGAGACGTTCCTGAATGAGGTGCACGCCATCGACGAAACCTACAACACCCACTACCTGCGGGCGGAGTACAACTTCGTCCAGGCATCAGCCGACATGGCGGCCAAGTGGGAACAGATACAGGCCGACGGCGACCGATACAACCTGCAGTACCGAACCGTCGGCGATGACAAGGTGCGTCCGGAACATGCGGCCCTTGATGGGGTCACGCTGCCGCCCAGCGACCCGTTCTGGGAGTCTTACTACCCGCCCAATGGTTGGAACTGCCGCTGCACTGTGGCACAGGTGCGCAAATCAAAGTACCCGACCACCGACCCCGCCGAAGCATACGCACGCGGAGAGGAAGCCCTGCAGCGTGACACGAAGGGCATCTTCCGCTTCAACTCGGGCAAGCAGGGCAAGGCCATGCCAGACTACAACCCCTACACCATACGACGATGCCGAGACTGCGACATCGCCCAGGGCAAGACCAACCTGGCTCACATCCCCGACAACGACCTTTGTGCAGCCTGCCGTCTCATTCGTTCTCTTCGTGAAGAAATTCATGGCTATGATCCTCAAGTATGGGTTCACAATTATACCGGGAAAAATAATGACGGTTATGTGATGACAGAGCGGGATAGAATACCAGACGAATCAGCAGACAACAATGATATAGCCAAATACAACAAAGAGTTTGGCATGTGTAAGGTTGCGGCTGATAATGGTCATAAGGTTGAGTTTTTGAGCGAAAACAACCGAGCAGAGGGACAAACTTTCGATATTCGATTTGATGGAATACCTACAGAATTAAAAGCCACTATTGGCACAGGTAACATCGTCGGTTATTATAGTTATGCAAGGAAGCATCAAGGTGCAGAAGCTGTTCTTTTCCGTTTTCCGCATGGCTCAACGGAATTATTCAAGCGATTATCAGAAGCCAAAAGAAAATATGGTGGCAGAATATTCTATTACTACGAAAATGAGAATATAGTGATGGAATTCTAAAAAGAAAGGCCGATAAATCGGCCTCAGGCGGTACAACAGCCTTGCGGCCTTGTCCCTATCTTCATCGCTGAAGACATTGCAAAGGTAATACTTATTTTTCAATTAGCAACTATCATGGACAAAAAAATAAAAAACGCTACTGCATTGACGAGAAAATCAACCGGCAGGTACGCCGCGCCAGGATGAGGACTAAGACAGGCATCATCCTTTTCCTATCTGCCACCTTGGTTGCCGCAGTCTGTTTTCTCGTGTTTATCATCAGCTCAATTTTCTGTATCACTAAATAATCAATAATCATGGACAAGTTAACCGTCAACATCGAATTTACCCGCGACCAGGTGGCAACAGTGGCAACTCTCGCAGGTGTAGAACTGGACCAGGAAGTATGGGACAAGGTCACAGAGAAACCTGTAAACCTCAGCATGGGTGATATTGATGACAAAGAAGCCCGACTCGGTCTGTTAATCGCAATTGTAGGCATTGCCATGTACAAAGCCCTCTGACATCACTCAATAAAAAGCAACAACTATGGCATCATTATTTCAAGATTACGACGAATTTGTTGAGAAGTTCAAACCGAAAAAGACCACCGACGATTGCTATACACCCAAAGCGGTCTATGATGTCGTACTCGAGTACGTCAATGGCATCACATCGCTTGATGGGCGACACATCGTCCGCCCATTTTGGCCAGGTGCCGACTTCACTGAGTGCGATTATCCAGACGGTTGCATTGTCATTGACAACCCTCCGTTCTCAATATACAGCAAGATTGTGCGCTGGTTCCTTGCACATGATATAGACTTCTTTATATTCGCACCGGGACTTACCCAGCGCGTCGCAGGTGCGGACGTGTGCTATGTTGCCACGATGGCAGACGTCACCTATGACAATGGTGCACTGGTGCGCACCTCATTCACGACTAACATCATTAAAGACTATCGCCTGATGACTGCGCCCAAGTTGGCCGAGGACATCCGCAAGGCATCAAAAAAACCGACACGAGGCCAGCCTATCATATATGAATATCCCGATAACCTTATCACTCTTGCGCTGCTGGGCAAACTCAATCAGCGAGGCATCGACTTCTCAGTGCGTAAAGACGAGTGCGCAGAGGTGACCAATATCGATGCGCTCCGCCGTGTCAAGAAATCATTATTTGGTGGCGGTTTCTTGCTCAGCGAACGCGCTGCCGCGGAACGCGCTGCCGCGCGTGAGCGTCTTAAACTGACGCTCACGCGCGACGAGCTCGCCATGATCCCATAGTCTCACACATTCAAGTCGAACCGCACGTCCTCGTTGCCGGCAAGCAGCTCGCGCGTCCGCTCGATGTTGTTCTCATAGATGTGAACATTGCCCAGGAACAGCGTGATTGACTTCAACGGAAACTCTATCTGACGCGCCATCAGGTACAGGTGGTAGATGTCAGCCGGAAGCCCTAGGTTGGCGTCGCTGCTTCGCTGGTAGGCACTCAGCACAAGCTCACCGTCATCAATCTGGAACTGCACCAGGCTCAGGCATGGAGCCTGGTTGCTTTCGGCATTGGTCTCGCCCAGGAACAGGACGTAGTTCTTGCTGTTGCGCTTCTCACGGTTGATCCTGGCAAGCAAGGGCGGCAGCTTCTCCAGATAGGTCGGGTAACTGTTGACCAGGATCGATCCGCAGTAGTCCCACCAGTTGATGCCAACATCTCGGTATTTTTCCACCTGGCGCTCGCCCTGCATGAACAGGCGCAACTCGCTCTTCAACTTCTTGCGGGCGATGCCATGGCTCTCGAATATATCGAGCAGGTCGGCGGGTGTCAGGTGAAGCGGCTCATTCAACAGGTAGCGGATGCTGCCCTTTTTGTTGGTCTGGGTCTTGCCCTGGTCCAATACTTTGCTAAGGATTTGGTGATACTTATTCATGGCTCTAATGTGGTTTTAATGCCGTTCAAGCGGCGTTATAAATCATCATGTCAGTATAACTCGAGTTGTAGTTCATCTGGGCATGGAACTTCACCACATGACAGCCGGCAAAGGGATTGCCCAGGTCACGGTTCTTGCCCAGCCAGGAGCATAACTCAACGATGCTCGACTTGTTGCTGGTGAAGTAGATGAAGCGGTGGTCACGCAGCACGTTCAGCACATCAAGGTAGTCACTCAGTCTCCAATACATCTTGTAGGTTCCGGCTTCGGTACTCAGGTAGGGAGGGTCAACCAGGAACACCACACCAGGCTCGTCCTTGTATCGCTCAAACACCTCATGATAGTCGGCACTGGTGATGGTCAGCCCGTCCAGATAATCACCTGCAGGGACAAAGTCGGTGGTGCGGATTTTGTTATAAAACACCTCTTTTTTCAGTTCCTCGAGGCTCAGTTTGTATTTCATTGAGAACAGGATAGAGGGCGACAAGCTGATGTAGTCCACACTGCCATATCTCGCCTCATGAGCGGCGATGGCATCTATCACGCGCAATCGCGCCTCGTCCTTGATGGGCGACCTCCTCTCAATGCCGGCTGTAATGTCACGCAGCCGGGCAAGCAACTCATTAGTCTCGGGAATGCGCTCCAGTCGCTCGCGGTAGTTGTCGTAGTCGTTATACACGACCTTGCTGTTGGGCTTCTGGTGCTTGGCGATGTGCGACAGCAAACCGCTGCCGCCGAACAGGTCAACAAAGGTGGTGCCGTCTGGGTACTGCTCGAGCACCTGCATGAACGGCTTGGCAAAGTTCCGCTTCTGACCCACGAAAGGAAGCGGTGCCGAAAGGTATAGTTTTTTCGTTTCCATGCAGCAAAGGTCGGTTTTTCTTGCCAACCGTGCCACACAGAAAAAAGCAATCACACTGCACCCAGCGTGCAGTGCTGGCCGAAGCGCTTCACCAGGCTATAGACCTTGCGTTCACTCACATGATACCGCTCACTCAGCACGGTGACGATATAGGTCACTTTCTCCCCCCCCTCGCGCATCGACTGATAGTCGCGGTAGAGGTCGATGTATCGGCAATCATCAGGCTTGGCTCCAAACTCATGCAGCCGGTTGAGCATCTCTTTGTTGATTGATAGGGCTTCAAATAGTGTCATTTCAAAAATATTTTGTACCTTTGCGGTGTTCTACTTACAAAAATAAAATTACACCCATTTCGGGAGGAAGAAGGCTTATGCCTCCAGCCTCTCCCGATGTGGGTGTAATTTTGTAAGTAGAACGACAGATTGCAGGGCTGGGGGCTTTTTATTTGCCCCCTCCTTTGCTATTCTATAACCTGCACATATAGCCCAACCAGGGCACTCAGGTCATGGTACACGGGATTGCCGGTGTCTCTGATGCACAGGTAGGTCACCCCGCCCTGTGAGTAATACTTGCCCTGCTCAAGGGCCATGTTGCCACTGTAAGGAATGGGATTGTCAAGCGTGCCAAGCTCGGGCTCGCCTTCGCTCTGGGCAACGACCTCGGTAAATAATGCGGCTGCTGCCGTCGGTGTCCAGTCGGCTTGCACGGTGTGAGCCTGCAGCACTTTCCATAACCTACCGTCATAATAGAGGCGCTCGTCCACAGCAACCGTCTGACCCATCTTGCTCGCCCATGTAGGGAACAATGCGGGAACCTCGATGGCTTGCTCATCGGGCAGGGCTGCAGTCTGACCTTTCAGCAGCTTCACAGCCTGCTGTAGCATCAACATACCGTCGGGCGTGAGCTCGCCATTGTCATGGGAGCCTTCTTCATCAGGCAAGCCGACAAGCTCAATGCCTTGCTCGGCTGCCCAAGTCATAGCCTCACGGGCGTACTGCTTGGCGGTCTTGCGCCATTCTTGTAATGCCTGGTACTCCGACAGGTGCTCAGGGTCAAAGAAGTTGTTAAGGCAGTTGTTGATCACCGCCTGCATCCGGTCCGGCGGGTAGCACTCGGTCACCAGTGCATCGACTATCGCGCTGTAACTCCACACTGCCGGAGGCAGGGTCACGCTGATCCACTCCCAGCCATCGGCGGTCGCGATTGCGCCCACGTTTACGGTTCTTATGTTTTGCCCCATCTCTCTCCGGGTTTCCACCAACGGGGGGCAGGTCTCTCCTTGACTTCTCATATTCTTCTAAGTCTTTTTTGATTAAATATCGTTCATAACTGTATCTCTTGCGAATCTTCACCAACGTAAAACGGCGTTTGACGTAGCAACATTGCCAGAAGTTGGGCACGTTGCGGAACATCTTCCGACGTTGGCGGTAACTATAGGCGTGCACGCAGAAACCCATGTAGGAGTTTAGGCTGCACACATGGTGCTTCAGCGCGGCAAGCGACTCAGTGGTGGGACCCTCCTCCAGAATGTGCTTGCACAAGCGCTCGGCGCGTGCGACCTCATTGGTCATGTTGCCGATGGTGCGATTGCTGGTGTATAACCGACCGGGCTTGATCACGCTGCCGACAAACTTCACACCTTTGCGAACCTCCTGCAGATAGAACTTGTCTTTGTGCAGGGTCAGCCTCAGGTGCTTCTTGAGCCACATGGTGGCCTTCTTGCGAAGGTCAAGGATGAACTGCTTGTCGTGGCAGATGACTACGGCGTCATCGACGAAACGCACATAGCCGGCATCCTTCCATGCACACTCCTCGAGCATGAAGCCATCAAAATACGAGAGATAGAAATTGGCGAGCAACTGGCTGGTGATGTTGCCGATGGGCATGCCCACATTGGGAGGCATGTTGAACAGGCTCTTGCTGGCCGGCAGGGCTTCCCACAGCCGCTCGCTCGAGCGACGCTCACACAGCAGTTGGGGCTGGTGCCTGACAGTGACCTCGGTGAGCCACAGCAGGGTCTCGAGATCATCACCTTTGTAGTTCTCGCGCAGCCATGGCAGCAGCAGACGCAGCAGCACCTCTTTGTCGATGCTCATGAAGAAACTGCTGATGTCTATCTTGCCAACCCACGCCTCACGCGTGTAACGCTCGCTCACGCGCTCGATGTGAGATTTGGCGGTCTGCACGGCACGCAGTGTGCCATAGCCTTTTCGACAATTGAACGATACATCGCCTTGGCTGCGGAACCGCCACTCGAGCAGCGGTTCCAGCCGCAGCGTTATCCAATGTTGCACAATGCGGTCACGGAACGAGGCGGCGAAAATCTCGCGCAGTTTGAGCCTCGTCACCACGAAACAGAACGACTCGCTGGGCTTGTAGGTGCGCTCATGCACCTCCAGCACCAACCGCCACAGGTCGCGCTCGAACTCTATGCGGTACTCGTTGCACTGCTTCGCTGTCAGCTTGTGCCTGATACAGTCAAAATAGGCATCTATCCACCCCGATTTCTCTTCATTACCAAGTGCGACCACCGCTCGCACACCGTTGGAATTGTTCTTATTGTTGTTGTTGACGGCGCCGCTCCCTGCATTAATGTTGTACGCGTTGGAAGCACTGAGCGATGATGCGTGCGTTACTCGTTTCCTAACTACGCCTTGCGCAGTAGCACGCCCGTTTAATAATGAAAGAGGATTCATAACAACCGTAATCGCTATGAATGTCTGTTACCGCGACCCTTCCACATCGTCAAAGAGGGTGCGCTGCCTGGGCTCGGCCTGAGCCTGGGGCTCCGGCTTTTGCTCGGGCAACACGGCAGCCGGTTGCTCGGCAGCCTGGCGCTCCTCGGCGATGAGGTACTTGGTCTTGCGAAGCCATTTTCCAGCCTGGTCAGATATGGAATTCATCATGTCCAGCATCTGGGCATGCTGGCCGTGGCTCAAAATGTCACGACGGACACGGTGCATGAGCCTGAACGTGGTCTTGACCGACGTCATGCGCATCACCAGACCGTTGAGACACTCGAGACGCTCCAGCCTGTCCTCAGTCTGGAAGGCGAGAACAACAAAATCCAGCGACTCTTTCAAGTCGCGGACAAGCAGCCCGCCAAGCTCCCTCCACGATACGGACTTGGGCAAACGGTCGGCCACCGGAATGGTCCACTCCAGCAACCGCTCGATTTCCCTGTAAATAGATGCCTGGTTTGGTTTCATGGCTGCAAAGTTACGGATTTTATCGCTAACTGCAAACTTCACACACTCCACTCGCCACTGTAGGCGAAGTGCTCGATGCTCTCAACGATGTCCTCGTGGTTGTGGTTGGTGTCACTGCCCACAAGGCGCAACGCGCCGAAGTGCTCACCGCTCAAGCCGACCACAGCGCGGCACACGGTCTCGCACAGGTCAAACACGTCAAGCGACTCGTCGCCCTGGCTCAGCGGTCCCACCCAATCGGTGACAATGTGCAGCCGGAGCGTCCCCTGGGTGTGATACCCGCCTTTGTCGGCACGCCACTCAATGGGGGCGAACTCGACAAACACAGCCGGGCGGTCCCAGGCCTCTTCCTGCTCGATGAACTCGACATTGTGGTTCCATAGGTCAACATGCTTGACCGGGGCGCCGTCGATGCCCAGCAACGCGGCGCAGATGGCTCTGTAAATCTCTTTTCTCATTGTAAATTGTATTCGTGCTCGAAATATTCTGTCAGGTTCTCTTCGATGATGTCACGCACGGCTTTCTCGACCTCGGGACTGGCACCCAGGAACTGGCGCTTGGGGATCTTGATGCTCTTGCCTTCTTTCATCAGGGCCATCCACTTCCAGAACTCGGTCTCGGTGCTCAGTTGAACGGTTCGCTTGTCATTGCGGCGCTGGCCGTTTTTCTTGCGGCCGAAAGAGCCGGTGGCCTCGTAGTATTTGTGCCAGAAGTAACGCTTCATCTTGCGGGTCACCTTGATCTCTCCGCCCTCGTTATGGATGGCAGCGTCTGGCAGCGTGCTCTGGAACACGATGCCGGTGCTGTCGGCCTTGCTGCTGATGCTGCGGCGCAAGCCGCCGGTGTCAACCAGGATGTGACCGCCTGGACGGGTCGGTGACTTGCGGCGCTGCCACGACTGCGAAAAGAAGCCCTGCCGCTCGAAGTTCTTGTCAAACTCGTCGCCAAGTTCAACCTGGATGTCACGCAGGATGCGCTTGATGATGATGTCAATACCGCCGCTCATGGCTATTCAAATTGAATATATAACTGGGTGTCCTCGGGCAAGTCGTTCTTGGGGTCGGCACTCGCCTTGAGCAGATTGTAGAAGGTGCGCTCGCTGATGGCGTAGATGGGATAGATGAAACGCCGCCAGATCTCCCTGTTGGGCAACCCGTCCTTGACGTGCTCATCATATATCCGGTTGATGTCCGCCACGCGCTTCTGATAACTCACACCTCGTCTCACTGCCATACTGCAAAGATAATGTTTTTTGACGTAACCACAATGAAAAATGGGTGGCAAACTGCTGATTTACCGCCCATTACTTAACACAGTTAAAGGTTTACGCCCTTATTCGGTCTCTTCCTTCTTGGGATCAACATAGAAGGTCTCGTCCTGGACTACCTGGATGCCACACTTGGCCATCTTCTCCGTCATGTCTTCCTCGTCACGGTCAGCGAGCAGTTTGTCCTTGGCGACCTCCTCGCTGGTACGGATGAACGAGGGCAGGAACTCCTTCACCAGGTTTACCGCGCTGGCCCACGTGAAGCCTTTAAGGGTCTTCAACTTGGGGGTGCCGGTGCGGAAACCGATGGTGCCGTGGGTCATGTCGAGGCTCTTCTTCTTGGTGAACAGTTCTGCCTGGTTCTCGGTGGCGAACGCCTGAAGGGTGTCAAAGGCCTGGTCTCGTTCCTCGGCGAGACTGGAGAGACGGTCGGCGTGCTTCTCGCGGATCTTGGCACATGCCAACTCAATCTCGGCGTTAATCTTGTTGATCTGGGCATCGGCCTTGGCATACTGGCCAAAGGCTGAATCGGCGGCCTCACGGGTCACGCCGCTGATGATGGTCTTTTTCTTTCTTGTTGCCATTGTAATTGATAATTAAGTTTGTTACTAATCTTCAAGGGGGGTGGGGCCATAGCCTTGCATCCATTCCAAGGCTGCTTTGACGCCTTGCTCAAATGTCATGCCGGGCCATCGGCTGGCTCCCACTTCCTCGCTCTCTACGCACTGGTTGAGCACGTTGTCGATTTCTTCATCTGTTGGTCTCATTTCGTTGTGTTTGATGTTTAACTTTCGTTCTCGCGCTTGTGGTTGATGGCTCGCATCTTGCGCGTCAATGCGGCCAATTCTTCAAAGTCAAGGTCGCGGAAAGGCTTGCCTGCTATGCGAGGATCTTGGCAAAACTGGTTCACACGGTTCCAGTCAGTGGTGTCAACACCATACTTCTGCAACTGGTGCAGGGCACTCGATCGTAGGCGTTTCTGCTCGGCTTGCCACTTCTCTCGACCTCGTGGGTCAACGATGCGCTCAAGGGCCTCGCACATCTCAACGTACTCACGCTCGGTCATCTCGTGCAGGTGCTCAGTCCTGCCCCATGTCCATTGGCTCACGAGTTGGCACTTGTAGCCATCGGGATCACAATCGTGGTGCATCTTGTTGAACACGGCATAAAACCGTCGGTACCCTCTGCTCATAACTGCGCGCGATGCTGGTTGGTGCAATAATCGCGGTAAACCTCGCGGCTGTCCTCAAGGGTTTCAAGGATGGTAGCGCCGTCGCTGTACACGAGGGGCACTCCGTTGTAGGTCACATACAGGCCACCGTTGTACTCGGCAACCTGAACCTTGCGCTCGGCATCTGCATCGATCTCCCGCCCGAGGCGTTCAAGACGCGCACGTTTGCGAGCCAGCCATCGGTCGCTCAGCCATTGCTTCAGTTGTAGAATCATTGTTCTCATTGTTCTTGTTGTTTCTGGTTTCACTTAATCTGATTCTTGCCGGGACCACAACCCCCATATCACATACCAGGCAGCACTCGCCGCTGGCTTTGACCGGCCACGGATTGTTACCCCGGCCGCTTACCTTCTGGTCGCAAATGCAGCACTTGAACTCATGCGCCATTGCTACCCTCCTTTCTGCCGGGAGTCCATTCAATGGTGATGAGGGCATCAACCTCACCACTGCCTTTGCACACGGGACACTCGCACTTGGTGTGGTGCCCATACTCGTCACTGCCCCAAAAGAAACCGTTACCGCTGCAATAGTTGCATAACAGGCCACGGCTCACAAGACGCTCCTTGCTGCCGGGATGGTAATGGTCGGGGTGACGCAGTTCAATCGTTCTCGTCGTTTTGCTCATTGTTCTCTGTTTTTTGTTGGTGAATATCTGTGTTCTCTTTGCCAAGCCAATATTTGGCGGAACCTTCTTCCCACACGGTGAACGGAACGCCGGGGCGGTCCATGTAGCGGCTCTTGCATGAGGCACGGAAGCCCTCGACCAGGATCTTGATATCGGCATCATACTCGACCTTCTTGGCGGCACGGCCTGCCGGACGCATGCCCTCGGCATGGCTCACAAAGATGAGCAGTTTGCCGGGCAGGGCTTCTTTCAAGGACTGGTACCCCTTGTAGGTGAGACCGCTGTACTGGAAACTGTCGATAATGGCGATGCCGGGGCTTTTGCGCTTGCGCAACCGCTCTGCCAACTGTTCCATGCTTTCACGATCCAGAACCAGAAAGCGGCGGTTGACCTCTTCCATGCGGTGCCGACGCATCGACATCTGCACACTCAGGCTGGTGCTCTCCTCAAGGCTGTCATACACCACACGCTCAAACCGGCACAGGTACTTGGCGAGTTGCATGACAAAACTGGTCTTGCCGTTGCCGGGGTTGCCCCAGATGAGCCATGTGCCGCTCTTGGCGGGCTTGCCCATCGAGGCCTCCCAGGCTCCGTCGAACTCTATCCGAGGTATTCGCATGTTCAATATCTCGGTGGGGCTGTAGGCGCGTTTCCTCTTGCTCATGGCGCGGTCTTTTTGAGTTTCTCAATCTCAGTGTACACGCGGCGCAGGCCTCCACCGCTCAACGTCACAAGTTGGTTGATGTTCACTCCTGCAGGAGCGTTGACCTGGGCAACCATGGCAGCCTGGGCCTTGAGGAACTTCTGGCGCTCTTTGGCATCTGCAGGGGTGACTTTGCTGAATGTGTCACCGAAGCGGCTCAGCATCTCGGTATAGCCCACTTTCTTGCCCTCTATGGCACGGACTATCTTCTCCTGCAGGCCATCTGCTCCCATCATGTACCAACCGCAAGCGTGCTCGGTGGCGTTCCACAAGGCTTTCAATTCAAGGAAGGCCTCATACTGCAGGTCGCCGGCCTCGTCCAGTATCACTATCGGGGTGTCAATGGTGCGAAGGTAGGCGACAAGGTCTTCATACACGTCACCATACCGACCATTGCTGCTCACGCCGAACTCCTTGGCAATCTTGCGCACGAGTTTGAGTTTGGTCTTGACCTGGCTGCAGTCGATATACACGGCGTGCCTGTGGGTCTTGACGTATGCGCGGGCGGTGAAGGTCTTGCCGATGTTGGGAATGTCGCACATGATCGCGCTCAGGCTTCCCTGCTGGCAGGTCTCGAGTTGGGTGGTGATGAATACCCAGGTAGGGGTCTGTGCGGCGGCCCACGCCATTTCCTGACGCAGCACCACACCGAGGCGGCGGGCTATGCCCACCCAGTTGGCGTCACTCACTTGTCTCTCGTAGTTGCCCTTCTTGATGGCGTTGTAAACGCTGGGGGCAATGCCCAGGGCGACGGCATGCTTCGCGTCGCTGGGGTAATTCTCGCGGTCGGCGGCTATGGCCGACGCTATACGGCTTTTGATTTCTACGGTTATCTCCATTGTTCTAATCTGTTTTGAATGTCGTTATAATTTCGTTCTATACGCTGGCCACAGCGGCTTGCGCCACGGCGGCGGTGTTCATGTATTCGCTGTAGTCCTCGTCTTCGGGCTGCTCGATGGTCATTGGCACGGCCATGGCATTCGCGGCGGCCTGGGCGATGGCAGCGGTGGTCTCAGAGGGCAGCACTGCCACACGGTCAATCTTCTCCTCGCGCATCATCTTGTCGAACTGGCTGACATACTTCGACTGCTCGGTGTAGGCATCACGGTCGGCCTGTGTCTGCTCGGCTGTGGCCTCGTTGTAGCGCTCCAGCAATTTGCAGGTGGCGATATACTTTTCACCCTGCCACAGGTACACCTCGCCGATATTGCCGGCGGCATCGGCAAGCCAGTAGGCCTCTACCTTGTTGTTCCTCGGCTCAAGTTTCTCAATGTCGCGGGGACTGGGCAAGCGGAACTGCTGGTATTGCACAGTGCAGAACATGTTTTGCTTGATGGTCGTGGCCGTGCAGTTGCCAATATAGCGGTACAGGTAGGGCTTGTCCCAAGGCTTCAGGTCGGGGTTCTGGCGGCTGGCCAGCACGTCCCAGCGGCTCATGCCGGGGTACATCTTCTGGTTGGGGTGCAACTGATGGTTGAAGGCATCAATGGCGGCGAGATCGTCGGCAACGAGTTGCTCAAAGGTATAGGTGGCCTCCTTGTAGGTGTTGTTAAGTTCGTCATACACCTTCTCGACCTTGGGGCGGTTGGCCTCCAGCGAGGCGTACCACCGGCCTATGCCCACCTGCATCCTTTTCTCCACACCGTATTTTTTGGCGCGGTTCAGGTGCTCGGCACGTTTCTCGCGCGAGTTGCCGGGGTTGCACCATCTGATCAGGGGGAACACCACACCGGCTTTCATAAGGCCGTCGGCGAAGTTCTGCACCAGGTGGTGCTCGACCTCGAGCTCGGCGGGCATATACCAGCCGTTGCGGTCAAGGGTCTGGAACATGTCACGCATGCAGTCCAGGAATAGGTCGGTGGTCTTGAGCCGGCTGTATGCGCGACCTACCACGCAGCCACTCACCACATCATAGGCATAGTAAGCCTTCACGCGCTGGCCGTTGCTCATGGGGCGAGGCAGGTCACGGTCGTCAAGCGAGATCTTGCTGAGGGCATACACGCCATTGCGGCGCACATGGTAGGGACGGTAGCGGTTGTTGAAGTCCCACTGGGTGTCGTGCAACTTGCTGCGCAGTGCTTTGTTCTTGGCGGTGTTGAGATAGTTGGCGATGGTGGCCTCACTCAGCACCAGCGGGTCACCGTTCTTGTCGGTGTAATTGGCGGGGTCATACCACTCGCCGGTCTCAGGGTCGGCGACGGTGAGCTCACCGCGCACAAACATGTTGTACATCTCGGCGACCGTCGTGTTATAGGGACGCTCAGGCCGACTGTCAAGGCTCAGGATCAGCCGCTCAATGCCATAGTTGACCTTGCGCGCGCTCTGGTTCTTGAACTTCTTGCTGATGAGAGACTCGTAGCCCTGTTTTTGGAATGTGGTGACACGTTCACGGAAACGGTGAGGCGACAGGGGCAACGTGTGGCCGAACTCGGCCTGGAAGTAACTGATAACACCCGTCATCTCACCCCAGTTGTTGGTGGCGCCCTGCATGGCCTTGCGCATGATGTTGGTGTCGGCCATCACAGCCACCACAGCCTGCAGCACCGAGGCATTGACGGTGTACTCGTTGATCTTGTCGGGTGGCAAAGGGCTGCCGTCGGCAAAACGAAACCGGGTGAACCATGACCTAGCCTCGGCATCAACTCGGTAGTGACGCTCAAACCAGTCACGCAGCACGTTCTGCTCCATCTCACCATACTTGGCGGTGACGCGCTCACGGAAGCGGCGGGGTAAGGTGGCGACCTCGATAAGGGCATACTCGCCCATGCCGCCGCCACGGCGCACGACGTTGATCTTCTTGCGCGCGCTCAACTGTTTGTAATTGGGTACACTCATAATAGGTGCGAGGGTCTCAACCGGCAAGTCCTGGGGGGCACGGCCATTCAGCACGCGACTGTGACTCCAGTCGGCGACACCGTCCACGACAACCGGACGGTCGTCATAGGTCAGGTCATTGACCGATATACACAATATCTTGCCGTAATACTCCATGTCACAAACTCATTGCCATGCTGCTCACACGCGACTGCAGACGCATGAGGTCGGGAATAGTGTTAACTCGCTCCTGGGTGTGCTGAGCACCGTCAACATACACCGTAGCAAGACCGCCATGGAGACTCACCACCAGCTTCACACGCTTGCCGAAGGTCTGAGTCATGGTGCCGTCTGAAGTCTCATGGGTGGTCTCCATTTCGTCTCCCTGCCAGTTGGCTACACCGTGCAACTGGGTCAAGGCAACATAACGGATCTTGCGGGCACGGTCACTGTTGAACTTGAACGTCAATGCGTTCCAAACGGTCACACGGCTGCACTTGAACAGCTCGCACAAGTGCTTCTTGGCATCCTCGGTCACATAAATTCGCTTATCCATTGTTCTCGTCTTTTGGTTGGTTGATAATCTTGTCTTGAAGGGCGTCGATGCGGGCAAGCAGCACACACGCACCGGTGTAGTAAGGGTCAACAGTCGCATCGTAGTCGTTCAATACCACGTCAGCGATGTCAAGGTACTGTTCAATCTCATGACGAGCCGCCTGAATGGAGGCCGTCATCTTCAACCCCTGCGCAGCAAGGGTCTCCTTGTCAAGGAAGCTGATAATCTTCTTCTCGCTCATATTCTCGTTATTTAGTTACTTTTATTTGCCAATTTTCGCTTATCTCGCCAAATTTTCGTACCTTTGGCAGTCATTAACATTGTTAAGACGCTGCAAAGATAGGTCATTTTTCTGACCTACAAAAATTTTATAAGACATTTTTATGACCACAAAGCAAAAAATTCTTCAATTTCTCGAATTTAAGGGCATTCCAAAAGCCCAATTTTATAGAGAAGCCAATGTCGCACCTTCGAACTTCAAAGGTGAGGCTCTCTATAGTCGTGACCTCAATGTTGCCCAGGTGGTCATAGTTTTGACCATGTACCCCGAATTATCACCTGATTGGTTGCTCCTTGACAAGGGAGATATGCTACGACCAATTAATGAGAATGGTGTTGTTGTAAAAGGCAATAGTGAACTCATTGATATAATTCGAGAGCAAGCGGAAGAAATAGGACAACTGAAGGAGCGGATCGCCCAACTTGAAAGGGAAAAGGCTGCCGGTGGCTCAAGTGCGCACGATGTGGACTCCGCTCGTTCTGCCCATGCAGGGTGATGCCGGAAATGCGCACCACACGGACGCACCCGTAACCCGCACCGGCACGCACAACAGCCACACGCACACTTTTTGACCGGTTTCGCTGGGCAGAACCGACGCAAAACGCTGAAAATAGGGCGACTCGCGCATATTATATATAAGGTGTAAGGCGGTTATTTGGTGGTATTTTCCACCCTTGAAAATCGCAAAATCGCAATATTTCGGGGGTTGCTCGGCTTGTTTCCTATTTTTTAAGCGGTCTCAAAATCTTGAAAATGTAACCCCAAGTGTAACCCCTCTCTCGCCAAAAATGTAACCCCTCTCTGTAACCCCAAGTGTAACCCCTCTCCGAAAATCGACCCATTTGGGCACAAAAATGGGGAAGCCTCTCGACCTCCCCGAACGACATTCAAAACAACGCCGCCAGAATCACCTTCTAACGGCGTTATATCCTCATTCTAAACCTCGGCCACGCCTCGGACTTGATATAAGCGTAGACTGCTTTATGATGGCCTTACGCGTTATTACTGTGCCGTTTCCGCTCAAGCCGGCATGCAGCAGATAGTTCTTAGTTGCACCAACTTGCTCAGCCGTTAAGCGTGTGTAAACGGCTGTAATACTGGAAAAATAGAAGTCGCGGCGCTTGCCAATCAAATGTACATGGATAACTTTTGCCATAGTCGTGTCATTTTATGGTGCAAATATACTAAATAATTATTATATGGAATGTTTCAGCGATATTATAATTTTGTTGCTGCCAAAAAAATGCGGCACGTTGCCGCTGATGGAGCACCACTTCTCCCCTACCTCACCGCGTAAAGATCCGAGCGGTCCCATGTTAGTTAAACGTAAACTTCCAAGCCCATAGGATGCCCCAAACGTAAAGCAAACGTAAGCCGATGTAAACCGTTTCGTTTTTCTGACTCACTTCTCCCCCCACCCCTCTAACTCGCTGACCAACAAACAAATTAAGCCCTCGACGTGGCTCCACCCTCAAACCCATTTCGTTTTACGCCCCTTATATTTTGTTTTTAACTTTTTCAATTAAAAATTCCACTATTGCATCGGTATTCTCCTTTAAGAAACCATAACGAATCGCAGTCTGTTTAAGCAATTCTTTTTCTTCGTCAACAATCACACCATCGGCCCAAGCCATTTGTGTGAAACGGTACAACAGTTGCACCTTTCCTTCAATCGTTTCTGGCAGATATAGCGTAAACGTATCGTCCATAACAGCCTGGTTAACTTCTTCATCGCTTACACCATACTCTCTGCCCACTTGATAAAGCATTGCCATTTCCTCAGCGGCAAACTGATTGTCGCATAAAGCCATTTTGTATAGGCCTAGCAACAATTGTTTTAAACTATTGTTCATCATAATTGTGTTTATGGCACATAAAAAAGGTGCGAGTCTCTACTTGGATTCTCGGGTATCGCCAAACACCTTCATTACCAACAAGTGAGCCCACACCAAAAGTGGTGTGAGCATTCGCTCTTGCTGTTGGTAATGATTCCTGATAATTTTGGCGATTTCGAGAATTCCAACAAAAAGCAAACGCTTCTTTCCTATGTTATGTTATATATCTAAATTTATTCTTATATCATTTGTTTTTGATTACAACTGCAAAATTAATAAAACAATTCATATAATACAAAGAAAATGATTATTAAAATTTCTTTTGCGTCACTCCCCAAAAATTCGCCACACATCACAATATTTATAGACTTTGTCTAGACAATGAGACAATAACAAAAATCATCCACGAGAACAAGTCCCGCGAACACAAATCAAACTGTTTTGTACTATAATCTTTTATTTGCGTGTTGATGACGGGGAATTTCAATATGCTTGTGGCGGAGCGTTCAAGGCAGTTTTCGATGACTGCCTGATCGTAATCGTAGCGCTACTCTATCTTTTCTCTATGCACAAAATAAACCTTGTTAAGTCCTGTGGGGGCGTGGTAGCTAAATCTCCGAAGAGAAAACTATTGTCGCTCCAAGCATTAAGTCCCGCCGCTATGGCGCAAATGAGCAAAACGAGTCTGTATAGAGTCGTTTTTGCTAGCATTTTGGTTATAATTCTTTGATTTCTTCAATAGGCAGACCTGTCATGGATGAAAGAGTCTCGATTGAGAAACCTGCACTTTTCAATGCTTTGGCAGTAAGCAGTAGAGCATTCTTCTGCTCGGCAATCTGGTTGCTTTGTTCGGCAATCTGGTTGCTTTGCTCGGCGATTTGGTTGCTCTGCTCGGCAATCATTGAATCCTGCTCTTTGATTTTCTCATCGCGCATCATGATGGCTGTGTCACGATTCTCTATCGCTTGGAAATATTCCTCCTCCACGTTCATGTCTTGACGCACCTTGGCGTCGGAGGCAGCTGAAAGAAGTCGTGTGAGGATGCGATTCATTTCCTCATCGCCTGCATAAGTTGTCTCGTCAAGATTCAACACCTGACGATTCTTTTTGTCTTTGCGGGTCTGGTCAAACACACTCAAAACTTGCTCCAACCTATTGTTGACACGACCGCGCAGCAATGGTATCTGGACGATAATGCTATCATGCACAAGGCTTTCAACAAATGGGTCGGGGATGCCCTTTGTAACCTCCTGGCCATTGTAGTCATAAGACTTGTGGCGCACATAGATCACTGACTCCTCGATGTCACCCACCCGGTGCCCCAGGAGGTAAACGGTTATCATCGGCAGGCCATATCCTTCTGGATTCTCTTCCTTTATGATGTTGTCGGGGTCGGCATACTGTGTCCCAAGGTACTGGCGGAAGCGTAGTGTCTCGGTCTCAAGCCACGTCTTCTGCAACTCTATGAGAATGAGCTTCAGCGAGCCGTCGTCTTGCCTCACCTGCGCGCCAAAGTCAATGCGGAACATAGAAATCTTGTCGCGTGTGCCATTGGTGTATTCGTGCTTGCGCACATGCACCTCAACCACTTCGCGCTGAAGGAGTGCCGACAGCAGTGTGCGGGCAACACGCTCGTCTTCAAGCAGGTACTTGAACACTGCATCATATATGGGATTGGCTACCGTAAGCATAGGTTTATAAATTTTAGTGTGTCAAACTATTACTTATCGCTTGCAAAGATAAATAAAAAAAACAAGACTGCCAAACCTTTATCGGCTGGCAGTCCAAGTTTTGTGATTATTAAAGGTGGGGATCTATTA